>JBDKLA010000012.1:0-12398 GCA_039795835.1 Actinomycetota bacterium
GTGCCGTCGTCGTGACCAGGCTTTAGGTCGTTGAGGGCAATCGCCTCGTAGAGGTGCTGCGTAACGTCGTTGAACTTGGTGCCTAGGAACACGTCGTCAACCGACTCAATTGCCACGTAGAGGCCTCGAGAGACGCCGTTGATCTTTAGTTCAGCCCAGCCGGTTCGAGGTGCTGGAACGCCCATCATGTTGAAGAGTTTGTAGGCTCCAAATTCGTGCAGTTTCGAGCCGTCCTGGGTCATCGCGTTCAAGGTTAGATTCTTGAGGCCAAGGAATCGATTCCCGCGAAGGAGCTTCCAGTTGAAGGCGATTTTGAACGATGGGTGTGCATCGATAAGTTCGAGCGAGGTGCTTCCCTTGAGGCGAATTCCCACGCTGATTGGGCCCGTGGTTTGGCCGTAGGTTGTGAAGCTGAAACTGGCGGCAGCGTATTTCTTGGCGGTTGCTACGTTATTCAGTGCATCGTGGGTTGCGGTTGGAACGGTGAGGTTAATCACGTTCACGATGCCGGGGTTAAATAGGTCACTCTGATTTGGGTGAACCACGGCGTTGGCAGGGGATTGCGCTGCAATAAGTGAGGCGAATGCAATTACCAGGACGAGCGCCCTAGCGATCCACGATTTAGCCTTCATTGGCTAAGTCTATGGGCTACTTCTTGCCAGCCCAAGGTAGTCGGTATTGGCGAAGGTAAAGGGTTACCGTGATGACCAGGAATGAGAACCAGGCGAATGCCTGAATAATCGATGGGGCAGGGTTGTAGGCGATTGCCGCACCGAGAAAGGTTTCAATTGGCGAACCGACCGGCGTGATGAAGCCGAGGTCGAATGCTGTTGAAGTTTCTGGAAGCCAACCCAGCTCGGTGAACTCTCCGATTGCGTACTCGAGTATGCCTGCGGTGAGCACGAGCAAGTAGGTTCCGGTGTACTTGAAGAATCGACCGAGGTTGATCTTTAGCATTCCCTTGTAGATCCAGTAGCCGAGGATTGCTGCCGCCGCCAAACCTGCGGAGGCACCTAGCCAAGCGAACTGACCTTCGCCAGTGGTTTTCGCAGCTGTCCAGAGGAAGATCGAGGTTTCAACTCCTTCGCGAACCACCGTGAGGTAGGCGATGGTGAAGAGTGCGAGGCTGCTGGTTTCCAGCGCAGAGTCGATTTTGCTCTGAATCTCTCGGTTTAGGTGACGGGCGGTTTTCGCCATCCAGAACACCATCCAGGTCACGAAGACCACGGCAAGTAGGGAAGTCGTTCCGGTGATCGTGATTTCAACTTGTTCAGACGCGTGTTCGTCGATGAGTGAAAGACCCAAGCCCGCTAGGACGGCGGTAATGATCGCTGCGACGATGCCGAATACCACGCTCGGCGCGTGCTTCAGGCGGTCGGTTTTTTTGAGGTAGGCAATGAGGATTCCGATGATCAGAGCGGCTTCGAGGCCTTCACGCAGGCCGATCATGAAGTTAGCGAACAAGTGAATCCTTAACTTAGGGTTACCTTACCTACTCAACTTTAGTTAGGTAACCCTAAGTTGGCAAGACCTACTTCAGTTCGCGGAGCCAAGCCGAAGGTTCGCGCCCAGCTTTACGCATGTTTTCCAGACGAACCGCGAGCCACACGAGGAGGCCGGCCACGCCGAGCAGAATTGCCCAGAGATACCATTCCTTGTTGGTAACCGGAGTGAATCCGTATGGAAGAACCGTGACGAGGACGCCGATAAGGCCGGGGAAGAAGGTTCCACCAATCTCACGGAGCGCACCGACCACCAGAAGCACCAGCGAGGCGCTGAGCACGATCGAGAAGCGCCACCAATCCACGGTGCGAAGTTCGGAACTTCCGAGGCTCGATAGGGTGTGGAAAATGGCAGGAGCCAAGGCAATGGAAACCGGGATACCAATCCAAACGACGCTTTTGAACTTGGTGTCGGTGAACTGACGAACCAGCGAAATCAACCAGTAGGCAAGGGCGGCAATTAGTAAACCGCGAAGCTCAAGATCAGCCGAGCCGTTGTCAACTGCGGAGGTCTTGAACCAGAGTCCAGGAATCGCAATCAACCAAAGTTCAACCGTTCCCACGATGTTTAGTCCGCGGTTACCACGAAGGATTCCGAAGACCATCACAGCGATGGCAAACACCAGCACCAGCAGAGTTCTGGTTATTTCCGTGGCGGTCAATTCGCTGAACTGTCGGGTAACGCTCGACCAAGAATAAACTGCGCTAGGCGTTAGCAAGATTGCTACCGGCAGACCGAAGCGAACCAGCGAACCCTTGAGAAGGTCCATTTTGCCGGCAAGTTGGATAGCCACCAGGGCGGTTCCAAAGATGGCCAGCGAGTAAATTTCAGGACCGGACCAGACGATTTGGAAGTTCTCGTAAACGGCTCGAGCAACAGCTACACCGAAGATGACTCCCGTGATCGATTGAGCGACCAACCAACCGAATTTGCGACGTTCAAAACCACGCCAGACGTTGTGGCCCCAGATAACGCCGGCAGCCAACACAAAGCGGTTTGCGGATTCAACCGGGTTTCCGGCAAAGTCGGTCAAAGCGAAGAACAGGCTAGGAATGGCAGCGACCAGGACAGGAACGTCGAGTTGCAGGTATTGGTGAGCCTTGCCGTTGGCCTTCTTGGTGAGCCAAGCCGCAACGCCGAGAAGGATTGCGATCGAAACCGAGTAGAGCTCAGGGCCGCGCCAATTCAGCTTGTACTGAAGATCGACCGTGTGGGCGGCAAAGCCAGCCACAAATGCCGCGGCCAGTTGCGCGGCTGCTGCCCAAGCGATTAAGCCGCTGGACCGAGCCCTTCGAATGAAGGCAAAGGCGAGAGCCAAGGCGATGACCGTAACGCGCGCGAAGTAAGAGACATAGGTCTCATCTGTGCCAGCCGGGATGCTTGCAACCAATGCTGCACCCAGGTAGATAAATGCGAAGTTGTTCGACTTCCGAATTTCGATGACGAGCGCCAGAACTAGGGGAGCCGCAGTCAACAACCAGATCGACTGTTCATCTAGCGGGATGAATCGGTGCGCTGCAACTACGATAAACAGCAGCGAAAGCCCGGTAGTAATTCGGGTGACCAGCTTGGTTATAGTGGATTCTTTGCTGAACTGTTTGGTTGCCCAAATTAGTCCTAGGTTTACAACACCGCCAATCAACATGGCGCCAACCGCGAAGTAAACGACGTTGTCTTTATTCGTTCCCCAGGCTGAGTAAGCCAGGAGAATACTCAAGCTGGTAACTGCGAATCCGATATTGGCCCAGCGAATGTTTTTCGCCAACAGTGCGTAACCGAAAATTGCGAGACCTTCAAACAATATGAAAGCGCTGTCAACTTTGAGAGATTCAATGTTGGCACTGAGAGCGGTAAGCAGGATCGAAATTCCAATTGCCACAAACGATTGGTTACCGACCGCTGCGAGTAGCTTGGCACTCTTGAGCTTCAAGCGACCAACCAGGGTTAGCACCAGGAAGCCGGTGGCTACGAAAAGTAGGTAGAGATCGTTCTTCAGTGAAACGAAACTCGGTACTGCAACGAGCGTTAGAAGCGACGACTGAATGAGTGGAATGTAGGCCACGAATTCTGGCTCTTCAACTTCGACTCGTTTGCGTAACCAGGAAACCAGAACTGGAACTAGGTTGACGAAGACAAGCGCAAGCCCAAAGTAAATTGCAAAGACCACGCCTTCGTGATTCTCTTTTTGAATCGCGTGAAAGTAGAGCGAAAGTGTTCCAGCGAAGCCGGTTACATAGACGGCAATCGAACGCAAGGAACTGAATGAGTAGAACTCTCGCGAGGTCAAGGCGAGGGTGACGCCGATCAGGTAGGCACCTAGCACTAACTGGTAATCCTGCACGTCGTCGGTGAGGAACCAGAGGAAACCGTAAACCGCGGTAATCCAAGCTGAAACGGTAACCGCGTACTTAGGAAGTAGCAGGAACTTTGCGTAGTTCTCGAGCGCGAAAACGAGTAGCAATAGAGCGACCGCAACCGAAATTCCGGCGATGGTTCCAAAACCGTGCACAGCAGCCAGGGTTCCCAGTCCAAGGAAAGAGAGTCCAACCGTGGAGGCAGTGTTTCGAAGGGTGAGGATCGTTTCGTCCTTGTCAACGATTGCCTTAACCCAGCTCTGATTGATGCGAGCTCCAACCAGCCAAACAATGGCGGTTACCAAGGCGGCTGGCCAGTCGATTGTGGTGGATATGTTTATTGAAAGCTGCTGAAGAGTTGCAAGTGCGGCTAAGCCAGCAAGTAGAACCGCAACGGCTAGACCAAAGCGCTTGAGTGAGTTGTCCTCGCGCTGCTGGAGATCTGCCATGTACTCGGCGTCATCGCCCTTTGGTACCTCCCAACGAGCGTTACGTGCCAGACGAACTGTGATCAGGATTGCGAAAAGGGCAACACTGAGCACAGCCACACGCCAGCGGTCTTCAAAGGTTCCACTGGAATTGACCACGAGAATAATTGCCGAGGCGGTGAGTGAAAGGGGAGCTACTGCTCTCCAACCAAAGTTTTTGGAAACCATTCCAAGGACTAGGGAAACCACAGCCACCGTGGCAAGGTTTACCGACCAGAACCACGCCGGCTCCCGATCCCAGGCGTCGAAGCCCCAACCGAACGTGGTAGAGAACGACATGATCAGGGTGAGCAGCATGGCGCTCGAGAACACCGCCAGGAAGTTAGTTAGCAGGACCGAGAGCTTCTTGAGCTTGAAGGCTCCGAAACCTGTTAGGGCTCCGAGAACCAGCTCAAGGGTTGACCAGCCGTAGACGTTCCAACTGGTTAGGTTCTGTGAGACAAAAACTGATGCAGCAACGAGCACCAAGAAACCAGCACCAACGATTAGCCACTGGGTAACCGAAAGGTTGATCTTGGCGCGCTTTGGTTTCGGCGGGCGCACAACCTCGGGAACTGGTGCTGCGGCCTCAACTCGCGTACCGGCATTGAAGGCAGCCATCTGCTGAACCAAGGCGCCGAGTTCACGGTTGCTTGCTTCGATAGCTTTCTTGATGCGATTGAACTCGCTCAGTTCAGCTGATTTGAATGTGTGACCGCAGCCACAGGTGACCACATCGGCTGCCGCAAGTTGTTCTGCGGTGAACTCGTGGTAACAAAAAGGTGATCCGTACATTTGGCTCCCCCTGCCTTTTTAGAACGGTTAAGAAAAGTTTTAGCAGGAAAAGTTGAACTTTTTAAAGAGATTTACCAAATGTTTATGCGCAAAACTGAACGTAACTAAGTCTGGCTTTGGAGTAAGTAAGGTTGTATTTATGGCAAAAGCTACCTTCAACCCAAAGCGACTTCTGGTGGTTCATGCGCACCCAGACGACGAGAGCCTTTTCACCGGTCACGTCATCGCCGCATCGGTTGCAGCCGGTGCCGAGGTGATGGTTCTTACGCTTACCCGAGGTGAGCGCGGCCGAATGAAACTGGAAGAACTTAAGTCACTCGATGGCAATCTCCCTTCGATGGGGGCCTTCCGCGCTAACGAACTTCGCAACGCCCTGAACGCGCTCGGAGTGAAGCAGTTCAAGTTCGCCGGAACTCGCGCCTACCTTGACTCGGGCTTCCGCCTGAACGCTTTTGGTAAGCCGGCCAAGGTGAAGAACCTTGACGAGCTTTCGCTCTCGGCAGTTCACGTTGCGGTAATCGCGGACGACATTTACGGGGTTATCAAAGATTTCAAACCAGACGCCGTGGTCACTTACAACCGCAAGGGTGGATTTGGGCACCCCGATCACAAGATGGCGCACGAGGGCACTGCCATGGCCCTTCGCCGATTCGCCAAAGAGAATGGTCGAAAGACCCCTGAGTTCTGGACCATTACCGAAAAGGGCGAACGTCCGGATGTTTTGATTGGCAACGCCAAGACCGCTGTTGTGAAGAAGGAAGCGCTTTCCGCACATGCCAGCCAGGTTTCGGTGGGCGCCGAAACCTATTCGATTGCGGCAGGAAAAGAAATTAGATACGACGAGCAAGAGGGTCTGCGTAGGGCCTCGATTAGACCACTGCGTTGGCTAAAGCCGGCACTTATCGCCATCTGGTCGCTACCGCTAGGTGTGATGGTGGGTCTCGTTGGAACCATGATCCACTCGATTAAGGCTCAGAGCGCGGCTCACCTTCCAATCGGTCTGTGGATTGCGCTGGCCATGACCTTCAGCTTGGCACTCGCCCTGCGTTTGCTTCGCAATTCGCGCGGAGCCCTTTATCTGATGACCCTTTCACTCTGGGGAACGCTTCTCTGGTTGTCGCAGCGTCACGGTGCCGGTTCGTTCGTCATCGTTGGCAACGACGTTGGTAACTGGTGGGTCTACGGTTCACTGATTGCCTGTGGCGTGGTGATTCTGTTCCCGAGAATTCGTCCCGGTGTCTGGCGTAAGAACGCCTCGGGTCACCGTTAAGATTTTCATAAAGCCCAAAAGGAGAAACAGTGACTTACGTAATCGCTCTGCCATGTGTAGATGTGAAGGACAAAGCCTGTATCGAAGAGTGTCCTGTTGACTGCATCTACGAAGGCGACCGCATGCTATACATCCACCCGGATGAGTGCGTTGACTGTGGTGCCTGTGAGCCAGTCTGCCCGGTAGAGGCCATTTATTACGAGGACGACCTGCCATCGCAGTGGTCTGAGTACTACAAGGCGAACGTGGAATTCTTCGAGACCATCGGCTCTCCTGGTGGAGCAGCCAAGATGGGCAAGATTGCCGGCGATCACTCGGTGATTACCGCGCTTCCACCTCAGGTTCAGTAACCCGTGTTTGACCGCCTACCGGAGTATCCGTGGGAAAGCTTGAAGCCATATGCGGCTAAAGCAGCCCAGCATCCCGGAGGCAAGGTTGACCTTTCGGTAGGTTCACCGGTAGACCCAACTCCTCAAATCATCCAGGACGCACTGGACTCCGCTTCAAACGCACCCGGCTATCCATCCACGGCCGGTTCGCTCGAATTCCGCTCTGCCGTTGTCGAATGGTTTGAGCGTCGTCGTGGAGTTTCCGGTTTGGACGTCTCCCAGGTGATGCCAACCATCGGTTCGAAAGAACTGATCAGCTGGCTGCCGCTGATGATGGGGCTCGGGCCTGGCGATGTGGTGGTTCAGCCAACCGTTGCCTATACCGCCTATGTTGTGGGCGCCGCTCTGTGTGGAGCGGAGATTATCTCCGAAGGCGACCCAGCGAAGTGGCCAGCCAATACGAAGTTGGTTTGGTTGAACTCACCTGGCAACCCAGATGGTCGCGTGCTCACCAAAGCTGAACTTCGCGCTGCGGTTTTGCGCGGTCGAGAACTAGGTGCGCTAGTCGCCTCCGACGAATGCTACGCAGAGCTCGGTTGGGGAGATTGGGAAGGAAAGACCACACCCTGCATTCTCGATCCGGAAGTCTGCGGTGACACCACCGACGGCGTTCTAGCTGTTTACTCGCTTTCCAAGCAGAGCAACATGGCTGGTTACCGCGCGGCTTTTGCCGCTGGCTCGAAAAGTCTCATCAAGGGGCTCGTCAACCTGCGCATGCACTCGGGACTAAACACCCCGGAGCCTGCTCAGAAGGCAATGATTGCAGCCCTCGGAGACGAGTCTCACGTGAATGCCCAGAAGGCAATCTACCGCGCTCGCCGCGAGGTGCTTTTGGCCGCGGTGAAGGCATACGGCTTCACGGTTGCCGATTCTGAAGCAGGTCTATACCTCTGGGCAACCCTCGGCGAAGACTGCTGGAAGACTGTTGATCGAATGGCTGATCTTGGAATTGTTGTAGTTCCCGGCGCCTTCTATGTTTTGGGGGAGAGTCAGTTTGTACGATTCTCAATTACGGCCACCGATTCCGACATCGCAGAGGGCGCTCGTCGCCTCGTCGAAGCCATAGACTTTACGAAGTAGAAAACACAGGGAGAAAAGTTGTCCGACGAAAAAGTCACGCTCAACTATCCGGGAGGCTCGGCCGAGTTCCCAATCATTCCAGCCGTGGACGGCGCCTCGGCGATCGACTTCTCGAAGCTTTCGGCGTCGACCGGCCTCAACGCTTTTGACACCGGTTTTGTTAACACCGCTGCCACCAAGTCGGCGATCACCTACATCGACGGCGAGCAGGGAATCCTTCGCTACCGCGGTTACCCGATTGAAGAACTTGCCGGCGGCAAGAGCTTCCTCGAGGTTGCCTACCTGTTGATTTATGGAAACCTTCCAACCCAGTCTGAGTTCGAGGCTTTTGACGAGCGCATTCGCCGCCACACCCTGATTCACGAAGACCTCAAAAACCTCTTCCACGCGATGCCAACCAACGCCCACCCAATGCCGGTTTTGGCGGCTGGTGTTTCGGCGCTTTCAACCTTCTACCAGGACTCGCTAAACGTGCACGACCAGGAGCAGGTTGAACTATCGACCATTCGACTCCTCGCGAAGATGCCGGTTCTAGCTGCCTACGCGCACAAGAACTCGCAGGGCCAGGCGCTGCTATACCCAGACAACTCGCTCTCGATGGTGGAGAACTTCCTGCGACTTACCTTCGGCACGATGGCGGAGGAATACACGCAAAACCCAGTGGTCGTAAAGGCACTGGACACCCTGTTCACCCTGCACGCAGACCACGAACAGAACTGCTCAACCTCAACCGTTCGCCTAGTTGGTTCCAGTCAGGCAAACCTCTTCGCCTCGATCTCGGCCGGTGTGAACGCATTGTTTGGTCCGTTGCACGGTGGTGCCAACGAGGCCGTCCTAGAGATGTTGAATGGCATTCGCGATTCGGGTGACTCGGTTCAGCGCTACGTTGAGCGCGTGAAGAACAAGGAAGACGGAATCCGCCTCATGGGATTCGGACACCGCGTTTACAAGAGCTTCGACCCTCGCGCCAAGATCGTGAAGGCAACCGCCGACAAGGTACTTGCCGAACTAGGTGTAAACGATCCGCTACTGGACATCGCCAAGGAACTTGAGGCAGCGGCTCTATCCGATAATTACTTCGCAGAGCGCAAGCTTTACCCGAACGTTGACTTCTACACCGGCGTTATCTACAAGGCGATGGGTTTCCCAACTCGAATGTTCACCGTGCTCTTTGCGCTTGGACGTCTGCCTGGCTGGATTGCGCACTGGCGCGAGCTAAACCTCGACCCAGCGGCTAAGATCGGTCGTCCGCAGCAGGTTTACACCGGCCCAGCCGAGCGTCACCTCTAGGCGCTGAGCCAGTAAATTACGGTATCGCCGTACGACTTTGTGTCGTCGAGTGTGTATCCGTTTGGCCAGCTTGGTTCCCCAGTACGGCTCGAACGTTCCACGACCACGGTTGCGTTTTTCAGAATCGGTAGCACTGATTCCAGATTTTCGGTAACTTCTTCGTTGCTCACTTCGTACGGTGGGTCGATAAAAACTAGGTCGATTTCTTGGACGCCAGGCGCGGACAGGAATGCCGAAACCGACTTATTGATGACTTTGCCATCGAGTTCGATTTTTTCCTGAGCCAGGGCCTTCGAGACCGATTTGAGATTGGCCACGCATACGGCTGCTGCCTTTCCGTCTCGCTCAACCATCCAAGCCAGGGTAGCGCCGCGGCTTGCCGACTCCAGGGCAAGAGCTCCGGTTCCGGCGTAAAGATCCAAAACCCTTGCGCCATCAAGTAGGTCGCGGGCTTCGAGTCTCGAGAAAATACTTTCTCGAATTCGGTCGCTGGTTGGGCGGGTGGTTTTGGCTGGGCTGGCTAGTTTTAGTGAGCCGGCTAGCCCTGCGATGATACGGGTCATGATTAGCATTGAACCATGCTTTTGCCGACAGTTCCGTTAGATCGCCTTTTGGGCGACCGCACGGCGAAGTCTTTTGCAAAACATTTGGGGCTCAAGACGGTTTCGGATTTGCTGCAGCACTACCCGAGGCGTTACTCGTCTCGAGGTGAACTAACTCCGATAGCTCAGCTTCCGATTGGTGAAGCGGTGACGGTTGTTGCCGACATTCTCGATGTGCGCGAGCGCTTCATGAGCGGTCGTAAGGGTTCGATCCTCGAGGTGCGAATCACCGACGGCGAAGCCAACATGAGCCTGAGTTTTTTCAATCAGGCGTGGCGTCAAAAAGACTTAAAACCTGGTTCGCGTGGGCTGTTTGCCGGAAAGACTTCGCTCTTCAACGGCAAGGTTCAACTGGCTCACCCCGACTACGAACTGTTTCCGGAGGAACTCACCGACGAAGCCGCCAAGGCGTGGGCCGATCTACCGATTCCCATCTATCCGGCATCTTCTTCGGCTACCACCTGGGCGATCGGGAGGGCGATCGGTGTCGTACTTGATACTCTTGGCGAACTTGAGGACGAGCTCCCAGTCGAAGTGCGCAAAGCCGAATCAGTGTTGACCCTCACCGAAGCGATTCACCAAATTCACCAGCCGAAGGTTCATGCCGAGTGGCAGGCAGCTCGCGACACCTTGCGGGTTCACGAAGCCTTTGTACTGCAAAGTTCCCTGCTGAAGCGCAGGGCGGAAAATGCCCACCAAAACTCAACACCTCGCGTTTCGGGTAGTGGAGGCGTGCTCAGCCGGTTCGACCAGAAACTACCGTTTGAACTAACCGACGGTCAGGTAAAGGTCGGTAACGAAATCGCCGAGGACTTGGCAAGGTCCCACCCGATGAATCGACTGCTCCAAGGTGAGGTTGGTTCGGGTAAGACGCTAGTGGCTTTGCGGGCGATGCTCACCGTGGCCGACAGCGATGGCCAGTCGGCGCTTCTGGCACCCACCGAAGTGCTCGCCTCACAACACTTTGAGTCGATTGCGAAAACACTTGGGCCCGATTTGGCCAGCGAACTTGGACTCACCCTACTGACCGGTCAGATGAACACGGCAGATCGCAAGCGCTCGCTCTTGCAGATCGTTTCGGGTAAGGCTCGAATCATTGTCGGTACCCACGCACTGCTTGGCGACAAGGTTGAGTTTTACGACCTCGGCTTGGTCGTTGTTGACGAGCAACACCGCTTCGGTGTCGAACAGCGTGAAACCTTGCGCCTCAAAGGAAAACTTCCTCCGCACGTTCTCACCATGACCGCCACGCCAATTCCCAGAACGGTCGCGGTAACCGTTTTCGGAGACCTAGATATTTCGACCCTTGATCAACTTCCAAAGGGTCGCAAGGAAATTCAGAGTCACGTGGTTCGATTCGAGCAGGCTGCCCTGGTTTCAAGAACCTGGGAGCGAATTGCCGAAGAGGTCGCGGCCGGCCATCAGGCCTTCGTGGTCTGCCCGAGAATCGATGAGACCGAGGCGGAAGAGGGGAACGAGTTAGAAGCTGAGCCGGGGATTCCCATGGCCGCAGCAGAAACCATCGCCAAGAACCTAGCCAAAATGCCGGTTTTTGCAAATGTGAAAATCGGGCTGCTTCACGGCCGAATGGCTGCCGAAGAAAAAGCCTCGGCCATGGAACGCTTCACCGCTCGCGAGATAGACGTTCTGGTTTCAACCACGGTAATCGAGGTTGGAGTCGACGTACCGAATGCAACCGTAATGGTGGTGCTGGATGCCGACCGTTTCGGTGTCTCGCAATTGCATCAGCTTCGCGGTCGCGTTGGTCGCGGTGGGCATGCCGGCCTGTGCCTTCTGCTCACGACCGCCGAGGAAGGGTCGCTCGCGCTCGAACGAGTGCGCGCGGTTGCCAACACCCTGGACGGATTCCGACTAAGTGAGATCGACCTCGAACTTCGAGGCGAGGGAGATGTGCTGGGTGCGAATCAATCCGGAACTCGTTCCAGTCTGAAACTCTTGCGCGTGATTCACGATGCCGACCTAATCGGTCGAATGCGTGAGGCGGCGTCCAAGGTTTTAACAGAAGATCCAACCCTGGAAAAACATCGAGCGCTCGCCGAAACCCTGGACCGTTTGGACGAGGCTGCCAAAGCCAACATAGCCAAGGGTTAGTTCGCTTTAGTAACCTAGATACATGAGCAAGCTCGCCGTTTACCCCGGCTCCTTCGATCCAATTACCCTCGGACACCTCGACATCATCGAGCGTGCCTTGGACGTGGTCGAACGCTTGCAGGTCGTGGTCGTTCACAATCCAGCGAAGCAGCCCTTCTTCACACTCGCCGAGCGCGTTCAAATGGTCACCGATGCCCTAATCGAGCGCGGACTAATGGGTCGCGTCACGGTTGATTCACTCGAGAGCGGACTGCTGACCACTTACGCCGAAGAGCACGGCGCAGGAGTGCTCATCAAGGGATTCCGCACCGGCGTAGACATCGAATACGAGCTGCCAATGGCTCGAGTAAATCGCGATCTCACCGGTATCGAGACGATTTTCCTGCCATCGGATCCAGCCAACACCCACATTTCATCCAGCCTGGTAAAGCAGGTTGCAGCGCTTGGGGGAGACATCACCAAATACGTACCAGCCGCGGTAATTCGTGGCTTCAAGTCAAAGGCATAAAGTGACCAGCCCATACCTAATTCCAGTT
>JBDKLA010000013.1:0-2637 GCA_039795835.1 Actinomycetota bacterium
ATCAAGTCGCACGGCATCCAACTGGTTGACGCCAACGGCCAGGCCATCAAACCTCCAAGCACCGAAGACCTCAAGGGTGCCATCAACCTTCTCTTGGTTGGCTCCGACACCCGCCAGGGTCAGTCTGGTGTGTTCGGTCACGACCGTTCCGTCCTAGCCGATGTGATCATCCTCGTTCACATTTCCAAGGATCGTAAGAACGTGGTGGCCATGAGCTTCCCTCGCGACCTCATGGTGCCTTGGCCAAGTTGCCCAGACCCGAAGGGTGGCTCGCCTTACCTGGCTCAGGCCATGGGTCAGATCAACGCGACCATCGCCAACGGCGGTCCAGGCTGCACCCTGCTCACCGTTGAGAAGCTAACCGGCCTGAAGATTCCTTATCTAGCCATGGTGAACTTCCAAGGCGTAATCGACATGTCCGATGCAATCGGTGGCGTTGAGGTTTGCCTCTCCCGCCCACTCAAGGACCCTTACACTTTCCTCAACCTACCTAAGGGTAAGAATGTTCTTCAGGGTATGAAGGCTCTTCAGTTCCTCCGCACCCGTCACGGCGTGGGCGACGGCTCCGACCTCGGACGCATCTCGAACCAGCAGGTATTCCTAACCTCACTCGTGCGCAAGATCAAAAACGGTGGAGTTCTCTCCAACCCAATCCAGCTCTACTCGCTGGCCAACGCCGCCGCCCGCAACATGACACTGTCATCGAGCCTCAGCGACGTCTCAACCATGGTCTCGATCGCATCGAGCCTGAAGAACGTTGACCTAAACAAGATCACTTTCATCCAGGTTCCAAACCACACCGGTCTTCCAGCTCCTTACCAAGGACGCGTTGGCCTCACCGAAGACAAAGCCAAAATTGTCTTCGACAAACTGATCGCCGACCAGCCAATCTTGGTCAGCGGTAAGAACACCGGTTTCGGAACCACCAACGCCGATGGCACGGTAACCAACACCGACAGCAAAGACACCCTGGACTGGCTGGTCGGCACCAACTCGGCAACCACAACCTGCGCGGGTTAACAGCCACCCCAAAATCGGCTAAACTATCCAAGTACTTGGAGACGTCGCATAGCCCGGTCGAGTGCGCCTCACTGCTAATGAGGTAACCCTGAAAGGGGTTCGGAGGTTCAAATCCTCTCGTCTCCGCTCTAAAGAAAAGCCCCCGAAACTCTCGGGGGCTTTTTGCTCACCTAGGATGAACAGGTGAGCCAGAAACCTAAATCCAAAATCAGCGCGGGAGATATCCTCCTGCTGGTTATCGCCGGTTTTTGGGGTTCCACCTACCTAGTTGTGAAACAACTCGGCCAGGTCGGAAGCATCAACGGCATGATGGCGATCCGTTTCACCATCGCCGCTGCAGCTCTCTGGATTTACTGGTTTATCAAACGGGACAAATTCCAAAAAGCCGAGTGGCTCTACGGAATCGCCTTCGGCCTCAGCCAAACCGTAGTGCTCAACCTCGAAGCCCAAAGCGTTCACTTCACCTCGGCAACCAACGGCGGTCTGATCATCGGCCTCGCCATCATCACCGTGCCAATTCTCGAAAGCGCCTGGCGTAAAAACTGGCTGCCATTCAACTTCTTTATTGCAACCAGCCTCGCGCTGATCGGCCTGTTCTTACTCATCATCGGAAACGGTTTCGTTCAGCCAAACATCGGTGACCTATTCATGCTGATCGCGGTCACCGTGAGAACCTTCCACTTCGTGATTCTCGGCCGCATCAATGAAGGCAAGAGCTACTCACCGGTCAACCTCACCACGGTCATGGTCTCAACCTCCGGTCTCATCATGCTGATCGTTAGCCCATTGGACGTCCTGAAGAACGCATCGCTATATAACGCAGGCAACTGGACGCAGATGATTTTCCTCTCGGTGTTCTGCACCTCGTTCGCCTTCATCGGAATGAACTGGGCTGTCAAACACACCAGCGCATCACGAGCCAGCCTCCTCCTCGGCACCGAACCGGTTTGGTCAACCATCCTTGCGGTTTTCATCGGTGGCGAGTTCATTGGTCCGGTTGGAATCATCGGCGCCCTCCTGATCATCGGCTCAACCTATTGGGGCCAGGCAATCGAAACCAGGCACCGCACCAAATGACCAACTACCCAACCGTGCTCTGGGACCTCGATGGCACAATCCTGAACTCTTCCCCCGGCGTCTTCGATTCCTTCCGAAGAACTTTCCAAACCCTGGGTCTGCCAATCCTCACCGACGAAGAGATGCTCCCATTCATGGGACCACCGCTCACGGTCACCTTCCAATCTCTCGGCTTCAACGACGAACTCGTGCAGGAATGTCTCAGCGTCTATCGCAACTTCTATCTCAACGACGGCGGAGCCCTCAACGCGAAACTCTACGACGGCGTGGTCGAGACTCTCCAGAAATCCCAAAGTGCCGGCATCATCAATTCACTCGCAACCTCTAAGGCCGAAACCGGAACCAAGTTAGTTGGAAACCACTTCGATTTCTTCAAATACTTCAACGTTCTAGGAACAGCCAGCAACGACGAATCAAGAAACACCAAAGCCAAAGTCATCGCCTATGCCCTCGATGAATTACAAAAAATCAGCGCCGACCTCGACCGCGTGATTCTGATCGGCGATCGCATCCACGACGTTGAAGGCGCCCGCGAACACG
>JBDKLA010000014.1:0-3875 GCA_039795835.1 Actinomycetota bacterium
ACATCGTTGGTGTCCGAGATGGTCTGGTTCTGCTTGGTGGCTCCAATTCGGTTTACCGAACCAAGAGTCGCAGCGCCACCTGCAAATGGCGCAACGATATCCTGCGAACCTGCGACAGTTCCCGCTGGAATGGTGAATACCAACTTGGTGGCAGTCTTGGTGGTTGGAGTTACCAGGATTCCACCAATGGTCAGGCGTCCGGTAATCAGGTTCAAGCCGGTACCGGTGATCGTTACGGTAGCTGCAGCGTTGGTGATGAAGCTACTCGAAACGTTAGTAACGGTTACACCGGCTGGAAGAGCCCCACCCGAACCATTTACACCGTTCCAGCGAATTAGAGTTAGAACATTGTTTGCTGAGGTGTACATCCAGTTCAGACGACCCTGGTCATCAACGAAGAACAGTTGCATAACGCGAGGATCCATCGAGTTGACATAGCTAACGACCTCGCCGGTGTCGAAAGTCTTAGCGTCCAAGTCGACGGTAACCGAAGCAACCTTAGACAAACCGATTGAACGGCGCATCTGAATCTTGCCGCCTAAGCCAACTTCCTGTCCGTCGATGAATCCGAGAACTGAGCCGTCCACGGTGGCGCCATTGACGGTCGTATTGAAATCAGCGACCGAGTCGAGGGTGATTGAATCACCTTCGGTGATAACGCCGTTTGCGCCTAGGGTGGCCCACTTGTAGGAGGTGACACCTGCTGCAACGGTTCTAAGGAACCCGGTAGTTGAAGCTCCAAGCGACGTGTGAGAGAAGATGTAAGACTTCTCGGTCTGCATTGTGGTCGCGGTTGAACTGTAAGGGTTAGCAACCTCGGTCACGGTTCCGTCAACCTTGATTTGGAAACCCTTGCGAGTAACGATGTCGTTCTGAGTTGGAGAAACGTACTTCTGTGTGTAACCAACAACGGTCAGCGCCACATCCGATGATGCCGATGCGTTTACGTTCTGAACCTGAGAGATGAAGTTGTATCCGGTGTCGGTAGTTACATCACCAGTGTTTAGCTGAACCAGCTTGGTTACGGTACCATCGGCCGCAATCTTTGCGTAGCTTGAGGTGTAACCATTTACTCCAACGCCGTTGACCATGACGTTCTTGACACAAGTAATCAAGAAAAGTTGATCGGTCGTAGGTGCAGAAACTGGAACGACACCAGAGATGGTGCTACCAGTGGTCTGGGCCGCGCAGTAAGGGTCAAGCTGGGCCTTGGTTTTTACAATTGGGGTCGACAGAGTCGCACCAGAATAGGTGCCCTGAACGATCTTCCATGATGGAACTGGGCTCGGGCCCATTTCTGTGTAACGAATTGAGGCTGACCACTTGTTGCGTGAACCGTACCAGCCAATAACTGTGTAGGCGTTGCCACTTGAGACAGAGCCAAGGTTCACTCCCCCGGCACCTGCACCAGCAAAGGTTGAGTCAATTCCTGTTGCACCAAGGCGGAATAATTTGACGTTAAATGATGGGCTGTTGACGTTTGAGAAATCCCCAGACATCACGGTCTTAAAGACACCGTTATTTCCATCCGACGCGCTTGGCGAAGTCGGAAACATCATCGATGGGTCCTGGGTGGCAGCGGCATAGTCGATGTTGCTGGAGATTACCGAGGCATCACCTGGTGCGCTACCTCCGGAAACCGCAGGCGAAACACTGATCCATGGATCTGGGAGAGTCGCGTTAGCGCTCTGAGCCGAGTAAGGCGAGGTTACAGAAAGGGTTCCATAACCGTTGTAGGAGACGTTTTGAGTCTTTGCGATCTTTACGTAAACCGCAACACCTGCAGGTGCTGCAGAAGTACATCCATTCATTCCACAGATCTGAAGTGAGCGTGTGCCGCTACCGTAAGCCGTACCAGAAGCTAGCAAACTGTTGTCTGATGCCTTGTAAAGGTTCCACACGTAGTCAGTGTTAGCAAACGAAGGATCGTTTACCTGAACTGCAAGGAAACTGCCCGAAACGCTAAGGGTTGGAACGATTGAGTTAGGCAAAGCTGCAAGCGCACACGGCACGTTTAGTTCTTGACCTGAAGAATTCTGGATTGATAGGGCAAAGCTGTTGGCTCCAGATGCCTTCAAACGAGATCCGGTTCGGTCGTAGTTAGAGTCGATTACCAGCTGCCCGCCAGTCGATTTCTGCGCCGAGGTGATGGTGGTAGTTGATGTGGCGTATCCGTTAGTTCCCGAGTAGTTGTCTAGGTTACGGACTCGTGAAGACGAGCTGAAGGTATTGTCGGAGTATTTGTCGACTCCGTCTACGAATGGGTGAATCTGAAGGGTGTCCCCTGTGCTAAGACTGCTTAGGTCGACACAGGCATATGCGCTCTGGTAAGCGGTGGTATAGGTTGCAGCACCGTTAAACGAACCGGTCTTGGTGAATTGGGTGAATGTTGGCTGACCAGTTAGGTGAATATCGTTGTTCGCCATGGTGTTGGTGCCAGTCCAGGTGTTGAGTGTGGTCTGGGCTACACCGTCAAGCTTGATTGTGAACGAAGGAGTGTAGGTAGTTCCAATTGTTGGGGTCACGTCGCCGTATGGAGTTTGAGAGCTGTAACTGGCACGAATCGAAATCATAATTCTTGCGGCGTCCGCTGGAACGACGGCCTGATAGTCGCCGCCCATACCGCCGGAGTTAATGTTTCCGTAGTTATAGCTGCTCGACAGGTTGCCATCGGCCTTGTAATAGGTCAGCGAAGCCGAAACGTTTCCAGATGCATTCGTGATCGAAGGTGTGATGCTTCCAGCCAGAGACAGGGTCTTTCCCTGCCATGCCGTGGTGCGAGTCTCATACTCGACATTCCAAATCATTCCAGCGCTGTTGGCTAAGTTTGCAGCATTACCCGAACCAATAACCCAGTTGGAGCTAACCTGGCTGGTGGCTAGGTTGTTTGCCGCGGCCGGTGCTGCGGCATTTGCCGGAACAACCCCAGCAGTTGCCATAAGTGCGGTAACCATAATGGCTACTGGTGAAACGAACTTCTTTACAAAGCGTGCAAACGCCATGAGGTTCCCTCGATCTTTTTATGTTGATTTCCCTGCATTGGTAACCCAATGCTTCAGATTGATACTAGAACAAATGTCTAGCGGTTATCTAGTTAGCCACGCCTTAGTTTTCTGAGAGTTTCGAGTGCTATTTCCTAGCCAACCAGGCCTTGCGCTGACCTTCCGGAAGTTTCTCGATTGCGTAGCGCAACATCGTCCTAGGCATTTTTGTTGAATGCTGTTCCAGGAAGCTGTTTAGGGCTTTGGGGTGGTTCTTGCCCATCTCTCGAAGCATCCAGCCGCAAGCCTTGTGCATTAGGTCATGCTTGTGGTCGAGGTGATACTCGGCCATCCAAAGAGTTGGCTCGATGATGCCCGCTCTGAGGAAGGCGAAAGTGAAAATCACGCTCATGCGGTTGAGCCAAAGGTCCTTGCTTTTTGCGAGTTCCCCGAGGAGTTCGGTGTTGTTCGTTTCCACCAGATAGGCGCCAAGGTAAGGGGCGGTGCCGTCGACGAGGTCCCAGTTGTTTACTCGACCCTGCTTTGCCTGAGACAAATAGAAGTCGAAGATGGCTTTCCGGTCTTCAAGCTTTTTAGCCTTCTTGTACTGAAGAACCAGGACAAATAGGCCAAGCTGCCGAACCTCGTGATATTCATCGTTTAAGAGGAGTTGAATTTCGCTTTGCGGAAGACCCGGGAATTCTTTAGCGATCGCACGGGTCTGGGGAACCTTTAGACCGAGGAACTTATCGCCTTCGCCGTATTCGCCGGGACCGGTTTTGAAGAACCAACCAAGCTGATCTGCCTGATACCCATTCTCAAGCTCTTCGAGAGCTTGGCGGGCATCAGCGGCGGTCTGCATGCCTCAAGTTTATGGGCACTTAAAACGCGAAA
>JBDKLA010000015.1:0-2546 GCA_039795835.1 Actinomycetota bacterium
GTGCTGGCGATATTTCTCGGCGAGCAGCGAAACCGCCATACCAAAAGAGGTTGAATAGGCGTCAATAACAGCCGAAGCCGAGCGCTCGGCGGCAAAGGTGTAAAGCTCTAAACCGGTTAGACCTTCGGGAGACTTTTTCGCCATACCTTCAGGCTACAGCCAGTCTCGCTTTTTGAATGCCCAGAACAGTGCTCCTGAAATAACCACGATCAGGATGTTTGAGGTCCAAACGCCAGCAGCTTCACCGAAACCCCAGTAGGGCACGTTCTGGCCGTAGTAGCCGGTGATGGCCGTTGGCACTGCGATGATCGCCGCCCAGCTGGTGACCTGCTTCATGATCAGGTTCATGCGGTTACCCTGCAGGGTGAGGTTCGTTTCGAGCAGGGTGGTAACTAGATCTCGCAGGCTATCGGTCCAGTCGGCGACGCGCATGATGTGGTCGTAGAGGTCCTGGTAGTAGGGGAGCATGTCGTTGTGGAGGATGTCTCCGTTGTGCTTAAGCAGCGGGTTGATCACCTCGCGCATTGGAACGGCTGCTCGGCGAAGCAAAACCAGCGACTTTCGCAACTGGTAGCTGCGACGCTGAATGCTGGTGTCTTTAGGGCTTGGCTGGAAGAGTTCGTCTTCCAAGTTTTCCAATTCGTCGTCGAGGCGTTCGATCACCTTGAAATAGTCATCAATGACGACGTCCAAGATTCCCCAGAGCAGGAACGCGACACCATAGTGAGCGAGTTCGGCCGATTCGTCCCAGCGCTTTAGCACGTCGTCCATTCGGAACTCTTCGTTCTGACGAACCGTGATGATGGCTTCCTTGGTTACGAAGATTGCCAGTTCGGCTAGGTCGAGCTCTGGATTCTCGTTTGGGAAGTTCGCCTGGTAGAGGTTGATGAACAGGTGCGAGTCGTAGTGGTCGAGTTTGGCGCGCTGGCCACCCTTGATCGAGTCTTCAATTGCTAGCTGGTGGAGGCCAAGTTCGTCGGCGAGGATCTTGAAGTCTTCGGTGGTCGGGCGCACCAGGTCGTACCAAACGGCACTCTTGCCCCCGAAATGTTCGTCGATTTGGTCGAGCGGGAAGTTCTTTTCAACGAGTTCCCCATCGCGATAGTGCCTGCTCAATGTCATGAATCAAATACTAAACTTGTTCTTATGTCTCCAGATATCAAACCAAGAAGCCGCGACGTAACCGACGGCATCGAAAAAACCGCTTCCCGCGGAATGCTGCGCGCCGTAGGTATGGGCGACGAAGACTGGGTGAAGCCTCAGATCGGTGTTGCCAGCTCTTGGAATGAGGTAACTCCTTGCAACCTTTCGCTCGACCGTTTGGCCGACGCGGCAAAGCAGGGTGTCTTCGCAGCCGGTGGTTACCCGCTCGAATTTGGAACGATTTCGGTTTCCGACGGCATCTCGATGGGTCACGAGGGTATGCACTTCTCGCTGGTTTCCCGCGAAGTTATTGCCGACTCGGTTGAGACCGTAATGCAGGCCGAGCGCCTCGACGGCTCGGTACTTCTGGCCGGTTGCGACAAGTCGCTGCCTGGCATGCTTATGGCGGCTGCCCGCCTAGACCTTTCCTCGGTGTTCCTCTACGCCGGTTCGATTGCCCCTGGTTGGGTTCGCCTCGAGGACGGCACCGAGAAGCAGGTAACCATCATCGACGCGTTCGAAGCGGTTGGTGCTTGCAAGGCCGGAAACATGTCGCAGGAAGACCTAACTCGCATCGAGAAGGCAATCTGTCCTGGTGAAGGTGCCTGTGGTGGAATGTACACCGCAAACACCATGGCTTCGGCTGCCGAGGCTTTGGGCATGAGCCTGCCAGGTTCGGCTGCGCCTCCAAGCGCAGACCGCCGCCGCGACAACTGGGCACACCGCTCGGGTGAAGCTGTGGTTAACCTGCTCAAGCTAGGTATCACCGCTCGCGACATTCTTACCAAGAAGGCTTTCGAGAACGCCATTGCCGTGGTTATGGCATTCGGTGGTTCCACCAACGCCGTGCTTCACCTGTTGGCCATCGCTCGCGAAGCCGATGTCGACCTAACTTTGGACGACTTCAACCGCATCGCCGACAAGGTGCCACACCTAGGCGACCTAAAGCCATTCGGCCGCTACGTCATGGCCGATGTTGACCGCGTTGGCGGTGTTCCAGTGGTCATGAAGGCTCTGCTCGACGCAGGTCTAATCCACGGCGACGCACTGACCGTTACCGGCAAGACCGTTGCCGAGAACCTAGCTTCGATCAACCCACCAGACCCAGACGGCAGCATCATCCGCGCGATGAACAACCCAATTCACAAGACCGGTGGCCTGGCAATTCTTAAGGGTTCGCTAGCTCCTCAGGGTGCCGTTGTGAAGACCGCTGGCTTCGACCTTGAAGAGTTCACTGGCCCAGCCCGCGTCTTCGAGCGCGAGCGTGCCGCCATGGACGCACTAACCGAAGGCAAGATCGCCAAGGGCGACGTAGTGGTTATCCGCTACGAAGGTCCAAAGGGTGGCCCAGGTATGCGTGAAATGCTTGCCATCACCGCAGCAATTAAGGGTGCGGGATTGGG
>JBDKLA010000016.1:0-2972 GCA_039795835.1 Actinomycetota bacterium
CTCGGACGTTTGTCAAAGGGGTACTTCTTCAGGCTCTGGTTCATGCTCGGCGGCATCGTGCTTACGGTAGTTCTTCCTTTCGTAATGGCGAACAACCGAGGGAACAACGGATTTTTGAACATCTGGATCTTGACGTTCTTCTACACGATCTTTTACGCATTGTTCGTTTACGGGTGGGGCCTTGCAAAGCAGTGGTATGTCGTGAAGTTGCTATCGACCAATTCGGTACCAGAGTCCGTCAAACAATTGCGGCCAACTGTGCTTCTGATGTTTACGCTGACTTCCCTGATTGGCGGATCCATAGGAATTGCCATGGCTTCGATTTTTATTCTGTACCCAATCATTGGACCGGTTGCTACCGGGCTTGTCTGGTATGGCTTTATTGCAGGAGTGCTTGTTTTGGTGATGCACGTTGTTGCGTTTGTGCAGATTGGCACAATCGGCAAGAGCGCTACTGCAGAAGCGAAGAAATAGGCTTGCGCAGCCTGTCGGCACCAAGAATTGACAGGTGATCGTTGTCGAAGTAATAGCTCTGGGTTGTTGTACCAATGGGGCAAATGCTCGTGTTGCAGAGGTACTCGGTTGGGTCGAAGACGTTCGCCCCTTGCGGGAACAACTCGCGAACCTTGGTGTTCCGGGATTCAAATGCTGCTCGGGTAACCGATAGCTTGTTTAGTTTTTTCGGAGTTTGGTAGGCCACCGAAGGCTCTAGTTTTTGAGCCGGTACATCTTCAAAGATGACTACCTGATCGACTAGGGGTTCGTAGGTGGCTACCGTCTTTGCCAGCGCGGCCTTGAGAACGGCAGCGGAGTTCTGAGACCAGTCGCCCTGCTTGGTTGAAATCTTCTCGATGCCCTTGTCGAATGAGTAGTAACTCCATCGGGCAACTAGGAACACTTGGTCGAAGTTTCCATTCTGGAGAAGTTTCTGAAGTTTTGTGTTCCAGGCGTGACACATATCCGATTCTTCGAGCTTGCGCTTCACGAATGTTCCCAGAACGGGCGCGCAACCGGATTGGTAAGCGAAAAGACCCGCCTTGTTTTCGTCCTTGGCGGCATCGCTAAACACATTTAGGAGCGACAGGTTGTGGCTATCGCCGAAGACCACGAAGCTTGGTTCCTGGTTTGGATCGCCAATCTTGCAGAACCCGTTTTTGAACAGGTCTGCTTCGCTTTTTGCTCCACATTCTTTGGCGAGGTCGCTGCGATCGAAACTCTGGAAGAGGGTTGCCTTGGCGTCGCCGAGGCGAGTTGGGGTGCCAGCGTTTGCTGAGCTGAAGGCTAGTAGAGAAACCGTAATTGCAGTTGAGGCTGAAAGGATGGCGAGCAGTTGGTTGCGGGTGATGGTCTTCTTCGAGCGGAATGGTTTCTCAACTAGGAAGTAGGTGGCCGTGGCGAGAGCAAATGGCGCGAGGAGTTCAATCAGCTTGAACCCGATGCCGTGAAGGGCATACATGTTGAAGATGGCGATGATCGGCCAGTGCCAAAGGTAGACGCCAAATGAGATCAAGCCGATTCGTCGGAACGGTTCAAAGGATAGGAACTTACCGACTAGGTTTTGCGGGCTAGCGAAGCGAATTACCAGTGCCGAGCCGATTACGGGAAGCAAAGTCCAGGTTGGCGACGGGTGCCAGTAGGAATCCTTCACAACAAGGTAGCTGATGGCGATCAGTGCTGCGCCCAGAAGCGCCAGTTGATTGGCGAACCTGGTTTTGATTGTTGGGTAAAAGGCGATGATTGCTCCGGCGCCAAGTTCCCAAGCGCGCGTTGTGATCGAGAAGAAGTTGAACGATTGGTCGACACCAGAAACCCAAACCGTGGACGCCAAGGACGCAATGCTCACAACCCAAACGAAGACGATCGGCTTTTTGAAGATTCGGTATGCGATAAAAAGTAGTAACGGGAAGAACAGGTAGAACTGCTCTTCAACGGCAAGACTCCAGGTGTGGAGGAGTGGTTTAAGTTTGCTGGCTTCGGCGATGTATGAGTCTTCGCTGAGGAAGTAGAGATTCGAGTAACTAAAGAGTGCGCCGAAGGCCGAGCCCAGATACTCCTTCAGTGCTTTCGGTGTGAACAGGAGGTATCCGGTAATCGAGGTTGCCAGAACCACCACGGAAACTAGCGGGAAGATTCGACGGATTCGTCTGGCCCAGAAGTCGATTAGGTAGCGAGACAGTTTTTGGCCCTGGCTTCCGAGCAGGATTCTTGTAATTAGGTAGCCGGAAATTACAAAAAATACGTCGACGCCCAGGAATCCGCCGGGCAATGGGTCATGCCCGAAGATCGAGATGCCCAGGTGATAGGCGAACACCGGCAAAACCGCGAATGCGCGAAGGCCATCGACTTCCGGTCGATAGTTTGAATGCGCGGTTTGCTGAGACATAGTCCTAGTTGGAGAATTTGGAGACAGTGGAGAAGCTTCCGTCCAAGGCAGCTAGGTAAGCAGCCTGAACATCTTCGGCACTAACAAGTCTGCCATTGTGGTCAAGGTCTCTGGTGGCACAGGCGTCTTCGAAAACCGTAACTTTATAGCCGGCATCGTTTGCCGCTCTCACTGTGGTGTCGATACACATGTGAGTCATCATGCCGATAATCACAATGTATTTTGCACCGAGTTCTTCCAGGGTCTGCTTCAGGTTGGTCTCGCGGAAAGCGTTCGGGAAATGTTTCACGATGACCGTTTCGTCATCCTGCGGTTTCACGTTCTCGTGGATCTCTGCGCCGAAGGTGTCCGGGAGGAAGAAAGTAGCGGATGGGCTCTTTGCAATGTGTTGCACGTGAATGACCGGAAAGTTTTGCGAGCGGAATTCGTCTTGGATTTTGCGAGCCACCTGGGATGCCTCAATGGAGCCAACCAGTTCCATGGCTCCGCCAGGAAAGTAGTCGTTCTGGATGTCTACAACGATGAGGGCTTTGGTCATCCCTTAAGACTAGTTAAAGAAAAGTGGCCAGTCATTTCTGACTGGCCACTT
>JBDKLA010000017.1:0-23307 GCA_039795835.1 Actinomycetota bacterium
GACCTAATTGTTGTCGATGGCGCCAAGCCACAGGTCAATGCAGCCGTGAAAGCAGCTCTAAAGATGGGGATCGACGATGTTGCGATCATTGGGATAGCTAAACGCTTGGAGGAACTCTGGACATCGGCCGAGGACTTCCCGGTCATTCTTCCTCGAGCAAGTGCGGAACTTTATCTGATTCAGCATCTTCGAGATGAGGCGCATCGATTTGCAATCGGCCACCAAAGGCTAAAGCGCAAGGCGTCCATTGCTACTCAACTGGAAGAAATTCCCGGCCTTGGCCCAAACCGAGTTCGACTCCTGCTAAAGCATTTCGGTTCGGCGGCAAGAGTTAGAACTGCAACCATTGCAGAGCTGTCTGATCTGCCTGGAATTGGACCGAACCTTGCTCAGAGCATCCACGAAGCTTTGTCGAAATAACTAGACATTTCCGCCTTGGCGTGTCGCCCTAACCAATAGACTTTTGGCAAGAGGAGGACTGGCTTGAATTCGCACGAACTAATCGTAGTTACCGGTATGTCGGGCGCCGGTCGTTCCACCGTAGGTAACGCACTTGAAGACCTCGGCTGGTACGTAGTCGACAACCTCCCTCCGCAAATGCTTTCACCGATCAGCGATCTGTTTTCGCTGGCAAAAACACCCCTGCCGAAGCTCGCAGTTGTCATTGACGTTCGAGGTCGAGAGTTCTTCTCGGAATTGTTGGAAAGCCTCGCTCAGCTCAGGGGCCGCGAGGTCAACCTTCGGCTGGTCTTTCTTGAAGCCAACGACGCCGTTCTGGTGAAACGCTTCGAGAATGTTCGCCGACCACACCCGCTCCAGGGTAATGGAACACTGCTTGACGGTATCGCTGCCGAGCGGAATCAACTGTTGGCCGTCCGAGAGAGCGCGGACATCATCATTGACACCTCAGAACTGAACATTCACCAACTTAGCAATGTTACCGCCGAGCATTTCAGCTTCGACCACTCAAGTAAATTACGCGTAATTGTGGAGTCTTTTGGCTTCAAATACGGCACACCAACCGATGCCGACCTAATTGCCGATGCAAGATTCATTCCGAACCCGTTTTGGAAGGAAGAACTAAGACCTTTCACGGGTGAAGATCAGGCAGTTTCAGATTACGTATTGGGGGCAGACGGCGCCCAAGAGTTTATTGAGAATTACGTCGCAGCGCTTCGACCAGTTCTTAAGGGCTATCTGATCGAGAACAAACGCTACGCAACCATTGCAATTGGGTGTACCGGAGGCAAACACCGCTCGGTTGCGGTTTCTAGACGAATTGCCCAGTTACTCGAACAAGTGCCAGATATTTCGGTAACTTTAAAGCACCGCGATTTGGGAAGGGAATAGCAGTGGCTCTAACAGCTGATCTCAAGTACGAACTTTCCCGTCTCAAGCCGAATAAGAGTGAAGTAAGACTGGCCGAGCTTTCGGTCATCCTTCGATTCACAGCGTCGGTGCACGTCGTCAACGCAACAATGATTCTCGAGGCAGAATTCGACTCGGCGCAACTTGCAAACCGCGTCAAAGGTGAACTGAAGGATCTATTCGGTATTGATGCAAAAGTAGATATTCTCCACGCTTCGGGAGTGAGAAAGTCTTCCAAGCACATCCTTCGAGTGCTGAAGCAAACTGATCTACTAATTCGTCAGACTGGACTGTACTATCCAACCGGAAAACCAGTGCGTGGTATTCACTCCAGATTCATCTCGGATTCGGCCGAAGTTGCGGCAGTTGTTTGGCGCGGAGCGCTAATGTCTCACGGTTCCCTTACCGATCCAGGTCGTTCGTCGTCACTCGAGGTTTCTTGCCCTAGCAACGAGGCTGCGTCATCTCTAGTTGGCTTGGCCAAGCGTTTAGGTATCAACGGCGCCAAGTCTCGTGAAGTCAGGGGAGTGCATCGCGTTGTGGTTCGAGAAGGTGACGAAATTTCTCAGCTTCTCGGTTTGATTGGCGCCACCAACATCAAAGAAAAGTGGGACTCACTTAGAGCAAAACGTGAAGTCAGATCAACTGCTAGTCGCTTGGCCAACTTCGACGACGCCAATCTTCGCCGTTCTGCGCAGGCTGCCGTGGCCGCCGGTGCTCGAGTGGCTCGCGCCCTAGAAATTCTCGGTCCGGACATTCCGGCACATCTGAAATACGCCGGTGAACTTCGCCTGAAGCACAAGCAGGCTTCGCTTGATGAGCTCGGTCACCTAGCCACGCCTCCGATGACCAAGGACGCCGTAGCCGGACGAATTCGCCGTCTTCTTGCGATGGCGGACAAACTTGCCGAAGAGCTTGGTATCCCTAACACCGAGGCATATTTGACCGACGAATCTTCGGAATAACTTCACAAACCAAAGACTTATTAGTTTCAACACAGTAAAGGATCAAAATGACCAAGTACGTACTTCCAGAACTCACCTACGACTACGCCGCACTTGAGCCAAGCATCTCGGCCAGAATCATGGAACTCCACCACTCGAAGCACCACGCTGCCTATGTTGCCGGCGCAAACGCTGCCCTAGAGCAGCTTGCTGAGGCTCGTGAGAAGAACGACTTTACCTGGGTCAACAAGCTTCAGAAGGATCTTGCATTCCACCTGTCTGGCCACATCAACCACTCAATCTTCTGGAAGAACCTTGCCCCAGCTAATGGCGACCGACCAGAGGGCGAACTGGCGGCGGCTATTCAAGAATTCTTTGGTTCGTTTGACGCTTTCCAGGCTCACTTCAACGCCACAGCCATGGGAATTCAGGGCAGTGGTTGGGCATTCCTCGCCTGGGATTCGGTAGGCGAGAAGCTAATCATCGAACAGCTCTACGACCAGCAGTCAAATGTTGCCACCGGTTCGATTCCACTGCTTATGCTCGACATGTGGGAACACGCCTTCTACCTCGATTACCAAAACGTAAAGGGCGACTACGTCAAAGCCTTCTGGAACATCATCAACTGGACAGACGTGGCGACTCGATTTGACGCCGCTCGCGCGAAAACTAAAGGCCTTTTGGTAGGCTAAGACCAGACTTATTGCTCCCAAAGATGCGTAGCAAAGTCCGCTGTTTGTAACAAAAATAAACTCCGGGCGTTTACACGCACCGGCATATTTAATCGGGAGATAAATTGGCTACTCGTGTTGGCATTAACGGTTTCGGCCGTATCGGACGCAACTACCTACGTGCAGAACTTGCAAAGGGTACCGATCTTGAAATCGTTGCGGTAAATGACCTTAGCGACCCAGCATCGCTGGCTCACCTTCTAAAGTACGACTCAATCACCGGACGCCTAAACCAGGACGTATCTGTTGACGGTCAGAACATCATCGTTGGCGGAAACGTCATCAAGGTTCTTGCTGAGCGCAACCCAGAAGACCTTCCATGGGGTGAGCTAGGCGTAGACATCGTTATCGAGTCAACTGGCCGTTTCACCGACGCTGAGAAGGCTGCGGCCCACATCAAGGCTGGTGCTAAGAAGGTAATCATCTCGGCTCCAGCCACTGGTGAAGACGGCACCTTCGTTATCGGCGTGAACGATGACCTTTACGACAACGAGAAGCACCACATCATCTCGAACGCATCGTGCACCACCAACTGCCTTGCTCCATTCGCAAAGGTGTTCAACGACAAGTTCGGAATTGAGAACGGCCTAATGACCACCGTTCACGCATACACCGCCGACCAGAACCTACAGGACGGTCCTCACGGCGACCTACGTCGCGCTCGCGCTGCGGCCGTGAATATCGTTCCATCTTCAACCGGTGCTGCCAAGGCGATCGGCCTGGTGCTTCCAGAACTAAAGGGCAAGCTAGATGGCTACGCACTTCGCGTACCAGTTCCAACCGGCTCGATCACCGACCTAACCCTCGTTTCGAAGACGGAAGTTTCGGTTGAGGAGATCAAGGCAGCCTACAAGGAAGCAGCAGCTAGCGGTCCGCTAAAGGGCATCTTGAAGTACACCGAGGACCCAATCGTATCTAGCGACATCGTCACCGACCCACACTCGTCGATTGTTGACGCTGGTCTAATCAAGGTAATTGGTAAGACCGTGAAGATTTCGTCTTGGTACGACAATGAGTGGGGTTACTCGAACCGCCTAGTTGAACTAACCGAACTAGTTGCTTCGAAGCTCTAAGCCCTAGGTAATTAGTCAAGTGCGTAAACTCTCTGAGCTCAGCTCGCTCGAAGGAAAAAGGGTCGTAATCCGTTGCGACTTGAACGTTCCACTGGATGGTAAGCGAATTACCGATGACGGCCGCATCGTCGCCTCGGTTCCAACCATCAAGTACCTAGTTGAGCAAGGCGCCAAGGTGATTGTGATCAGTCACCTTGGTCGCCCAGAGGGTGCACCTGACGACAAATACTCTTTGGAACCAGCTGCTGACCGCTTGAGTGAACTACTCGGTCAGCCAGTGCTCTTCGCCGCCGACACAGTTGGTATTCAGGCTGAGGCGGCCCTGAAGGTTCTAGACAAGGGCGGGGTAGTGGTTCTTGAAAACCTTCGCTTCAACCCTGAAGAAACCTCAAAAGATGAATCAGTTCGTCGCGGTTTCGCTGAGAAAATCGCAGCATTTGGTGACCTCTTTGTCTCAGATGGGTTCGGTGTAGTCCACCGCAAGCAAGCTTCGGTTTACGAACTCGCCCAGTTACTTCCTTCATACGCCGGGTTCCTGGTTGAAAAGGAACTGGATGTTATGCAGCGTCTGACCACCCACCCAGAGCGTCCATACGCGGTGGTTTTGGGTGGTTCAAAGGTAAGCGACAAGCTTGGCGTAATTGATCACCTGCTTCCAAACGTAAACAAGCTACTCATCGGTGGCGGAATGGTTTTTACCTTCCTCGCTGCACTAGGCCACAAGGTTGGTTCGTCGCTTCTTGAGGGAGACCAGATCCCTACCGTACTCGGTTACCTCGAGCGAGCAAAGTCACTTGGCGTTGAAATCGTCCTTCCAACCGACATCGTTGTTGCCAGCAAGTTCGGTGCAGATGCAGAAGTTGCTGTTACTCCGGCGGATGGAATTGAGTCCTCTCCATTCGGAGCGAGCGGTCTAGGCCTAGACATCGGCCCGGAATCGGCAAAGAATTTCGCAGCCGAAATCGCGCAGGCGAAAACCGTTTTCTGGAACGGGCCAATGGGTGTTTTTGAGATCGATAAGTTTGCCGGTGGCACTCGCGCCGTAGCCCAGGCGCTCACTGAAGTTCAGGGTCTAAGTGTTGTTGGTGGAGGCGACTCCGCCGCCGCAGTTCGCATCCTTGGATTCGCGGACGACCAGTTTGGCCACATTTCAACCGGAGGCGGAGCAAGCCTCGAATATCTAGAAGGCAAGAAGTTGCCTGGCCTGGAGGTTCTAAATGACTAACCGTATTCCGTTCATCGCCGGCAACTGGAAGATGAACCTAGACCACCAGCAGGGAATCGCGCTTGTTCAGAAACTTGCCTGGACCCTAAAGGAAGCAAACTTCGACTACAGCAAGGCTGAAGTGGCCGTATTCCCTGGCTTTACCTCGCTACGCTCGATTCAAACACTTATCGACGCTGACCAGTTCGAACTTAAGCTTGGTGCCCAGGACATTTCAGCTCACGACTCGGGTGCATACACCGGCGAAGTATCTGGTCTTGCACTAAAGAAACTCGACGCAAACTACGTTCTAATCGGCCACAGCGAACGCCGTCAGTACCACAGTGAGTCAGACGAAGTGGTGCAGGCTAAAACCGCTGCTGCGTTTCGCCACGGTATCGTCCCAGTCATCTGTGTTGGAGAGACTCTAGAAGAACTTGAAGCTGAAGGTGCGGCCGCTGTTCCAGTGCGCCAGACCCTAGCGGCTCTTGCCGGTCACGAAATTCTTGGTGACTTCATCATTGCCTACGAGCCAGTATGGGCAATTGGTACCGGTCAGGTAGCCACCCCTGAGCAGGCTGCCAACGTCTCGGGCAAGATCCGCGAAGCCATAAGAAACGCACATGGCGATGTGGCCGACAAGGTTCGTATTCTTTACGGCGGTTCAGTAAAGGCCGCCAACGTTGCCGGTTTCCTTCGCAACCCAGAGGTTGATGGCGTGCTCGTTGGCGGTGCCAGCCTTGACGCTGAAGAGTTCGCCGGGATTGCCCGTTTCCAGAGCCACTTGGCAATATAGACTTAGAGCTTCAAGGAGACTTTCATGGACGCAATTCGTATCGCACTTATGGTGCTTCTATTCATCATTAGCTTGCTACTGACCCTGCTTATCTTGCTACACAAGGGACGCGGCGGTGGCCTGTCAGACATGTTTGGTGGCGGCGTAACCTCGACCATGCAGTCCTCAGGTGTTGCTGAGCGAAACCTCAACCGAATTACCATCATTCTCGGTGTGGTTTGGGTTGTGATTATTGTTGCGCTTGGTCTATTTGCCAGGTTTGCAGCCTAGCAACCCCAAACAAGATTTCCGGCGGTCTGGTCTACGTACCAGACCGTCTTTTCTTTACCCTGAATACGCCCGGCAGGTAGGGCAGTTGGATCGTCACCGAAGACTACCGAAACTGCTTCGGCCTTATCGGCGCCAGCAACTGTGAACCAGATCTGCTTCGACGAGTTGATCACCCGATACGTGAATGAAAGTCGCTCCGCTGGTGGCTTTGGCGAATCGCCTTCGGCAACCACAGCACGGTCTGAATCACCCGCGGTCTTGCCTGGGAAGAGACTGGCAATGTGTCCGTCTGGACCCATACCCATGAGCATCAAGTCGAAAGTGACCTTTTCAGCGCTGAAATAAGCATCAAACTGCACTGCAGCATCCTCAAGAGATAACCCTTCAGACTTAGCTGGGAAAGTGTGAATGTTCACCGTTGGGATGTTGAGCTTTCTAAGCCAAGCGTCGTGAGCCTGTTTGGCGTTACGGTCGGAGCTGTCAGACGATACGAAGCGCTCGTCTCCCCACCAGATGTGAAGCCTACTAAGGTCGAGCGAGTTAAAATCAAGCAGGCTTGCCTCGGCGAGAGTCGCGATTCCAACTGTGCCGCCAGTAACGGCAATGTCTACTCGGTCAGATGAGCTAAGGCGCTCTGCGAGAAATGAGAACAGATCACTAGCAGCGGCCGCAGCGACCGATTGAGAGTCTTTGAAGCGGTTGACTAGCGGGCGTACCACTTGATTACCTTGCCGAATAGCTCATCAGGATCCAAACGACGTAAGTCTTCGCTCAGGCAATCGCGGTCGCTGCGACGGGGAAGAGAAATCTCTCTCGTCGGCTGAGTTGGCTGGATAAGAGTGGCGATGTCTGGAACTAGACGAACGATCTCAATGTTTCCCGATTCGCGAATTAGCTTCACGCCGCGAATGCCGCTCAATGATTTATCTCGAGGCTGGCGGCTAATTGAGACATCTACTTTTAGCTTTAGGCTGAGCCAGGCTGCCAGAAGGTCGGTGCTTGGCGAGTCTGGGGCTCCAGTGACCTCGACTGCAGTTACTGAGTCGTAAGGTGGCTGGTCAAGAATAGCTGCCAATTGAGCTCGCCACAGGGTGATTCGAGTCCAAGCGAAGTCCGAATCTCCAGGCTGGTAGCCCTTGGCAAGTTGCTTGAGGAACGCGTGCGGATTCTTTTGCAACGACGCGTCGGTAATGCGTCTGGTTGCAATGCGTCCAATAGATGACTTAGCAAGGTTTTCCGGCGCCTCAGAAGGCCACCAAGCGACCACGGGGGCGTCTGGCAGAAGAAGACCGGTTACGAGAAGTTCTGGGTCGCTTGCGGCTTTACCGTGAGCCTTTAGGACGATAACCTCAGAAGCACCGGCGTCGCCACCAACACGAATTTCTGCATCAAGCTTCGCTTCGTTTGCCGAAGCGCCCTTACCCTCGGCAAGAACGATGATTCGACAGGGGTGTTCACGCGAGGACTCGTTGGCAGACTTAACGGCCGACTCGAGGTCTTCGAGATTGGTCTGGATCACGAGGGTGAGCACGCGACCTAGAGCAACAGCTCCACCCTGTTCACGAATTTGAACCAAAGCCTTTGAGACTTTGCTGATAGTTGTGTCTTTGAGTTCAACGATCATGGACGTCGCCAGGCCCTTCCATCTTGTTCAAGCATCTTGTCGGCCGACGAAGGGCCCCAGGTACCAGGACGGTACTGTTCTGGCTGTCCCTGCTTCTCCCAGAATTCCTCAATCGGATCGAGAATCTTCCACGAAAGCTCAACTTCTTCGTGTCTTGGGAACAGTGGTGGATCACCGAGCAAAACATCAAGAATCAGACGCTCGTAGGCTTCTGGACTGGCCTCGGTGAAGGCGTGGCCGTAACCGAAGTCCATGGTCACGTCGCGTACCTGCATACCGACGCCTGGCACCTTCGATCCGAAACGAATGGTTACACCCTCGTCTGGCTGTACTCGAATCACGAGTGCGTTCTGACCAAGTTCTGAAGTTTGGTCAGCAGCGAAAAGCTGCTGGGGAGCGCGCTTGAAGACAACCGCGATTTCGGTTACACGACGTCCGAGGCGTTTACCCGCTCGCAGATAGAACGGAACACCGGCCCAGCGGCGGGTGTTGATGTCGAGACGCATTGCGGCATAGGTTTCGGTGACCGATTTCGGGTTCATGCCCTCTTCTTCAAGGAAACCGAGGACTTCTTCGCCACCCTGCCAACCACCGGCGTACTGACCGCGAGCGGTGTACTTAGCGAGGTCCTTCGGAAGTCGGACCGCTTGGAGAACCTTTTCCTTCTCATTGCGAAGGTCGGCGGCATCGAACGAAACCGGCTCTTCCATGGCAGTTAGCGCAAGAAGCTGAAGTAGGTGGTTCTGAATAACATCGCGGGCGGCACCGATACCGTCGTAGTATCCAGCACGGCCACCCACACCGATGTCCTCGGCCATTGTGATCTGTACGTGGTCGATGTAGTTGGCGTTCCAAAGCGGTTCGAAAAGCTGGTTCGCGAAACGAAGCGCAAGGATGTTCTGCACGGTTTCCTTACCAAGATAGTGATCGATGCGGAAGATTGAGTCGGCTGGGAAAACAGCCTCAACAACCTCGTTCAACTCGCGAGCTGACTTTAGGTCGTGGCCGAACGGCTTCTCAATCACAACGCGGCGGAATTCGTCTGGCTTTGGATCTGCCAGGCCGCTTCGACTTAGTTGGCGGCAAACCAACGGGAACGCCTTAGGAGGAATGGACAGGTAAAACGCGTGATTACCGTTGGTTCCGCGCTTGGTATCGAGTTCCTCGATTGTTTCCTTTAGGCGATCAAACGCCGCGTCATCGTCGAAGTCACCTTGAACGAACCGAATGCCTTCTGATAACTGCTGCCAAACTTCTTCACTGAACGGTGTGCGCGCGTGCTCACGGACCGAGTCGTGAACCACCTTAGCAAAGTCCTGGTTTTCCCACTCGCGTCGCGCAAACCCAACCAGAGCAAAGCCGGGAGGCAGGAGCCCTCGGTTCGCCAGGTCATAAACGGCCGGCATCAACTTTTTGCGAGAAAGGTCACCGGTCACACCGAAAATTACTAGCGAGCTCGGTCCCGCAATTCGATTGAGACGGCGATCATCTGGGTCGCGCAGGGGATTATGTCCCGGACCCAACTTTGCTGGACTCAAAATAACTCCTAAAGGCTGGCTTTGATTGCGGCTAGGGCTGCCGGAACATCTGAAACAGTAAGCGTTAGAACTGGGCGCCCGTGAGCGGCAAGAACCTCAGCGTCACCGGCGGCCTGCGATGCGATTAGCTCACCTAGGGTGAAGTCGCGGCCTGGAACCGAGATGTCTTTGACAGCTCGCGAAACCAACTGGAGGTAAATTCCCTGAGCTGGACCACCCTTGTGGTACTGACCGGTGGAGTGCAAGAAGCGCGGCGCCCAACCAAATGTAGTTGGACGACCCGATGCGGCTGCGAAGCTTTCTCGCAGTGAAGCAACTTCTGGATAATCAACTCGGTCTAAATACGCGTGAATTGAGACATAGCTGTCAGTTTTGCCAAGTGCCAAAAGCTCCCTTAGTGCACCGGAAACGGTGTCTGCGTCTGAGAGGTCAATGTTCTTGGCGCGTACCTCAATTCCCGCATTGCTGAAGTTTGCTGGTAGTTCGGCGGCTCGGTTTTCTAACATTCCGCGGGCAGCGATCTTGGCGGATTCAACATCTGGCTGATCAAATGGATTGATTCCGATCAGACGCGATGCAACCACGGTTGCGTACTCCCAGAGAAGGAACTGACCGCCCAGCGAACCAGAAACTGCTACCTCATCTGAAGACGCGATGGAGGCATCGGATACAACTCGAGCAACAATTAGGTCTGAAGGCTTGGAAGCCAATTCAGGTGCGTTCTTTTCTAGGACGACTGGAAGAACACCCTTCCCGAGCTTTCCGGTGGACTCGGCGATAAGCTGCTCAGCCCAGTCGCCAAAGCCGCGAATATGCGTACCGTCTTCGACGATTCCAACCTTGTCGCGGTAGCCATTGGCCCCGGCAGTACGAGCCAAAACGGCGCCCAGGATGAGACCTGGGTTAGTTACTTCATCACGAACGAGCAGACTACTGGCTTCAAGCGCTGAGTCGAGCAAACCCTGGATGTCGGCACCGGCAAGGCCAGAAGGAACTAGGCCGAAAGCAGTTAGCGCAGAATAGCGCCCACCCACGGTTGGGTCAGCGTTGAAAATGCGATAACCATCGTTCTTGGCGGCGGCTTCCATAGGCGAACCTGGGTCGGTAACGATGACGATACGGTCGGTCTTGTCGATACCTGCGGCGGTGAATGCTTCTTCGAATAGGCGCTTCTGTGAGTCGGTTTCAACGGTTGAACCAGACTTAGAAGAAACAACCACGGCGGTAGCCTGTAGGTCTCCTGCCAGTGCGTGACCAACCTGTTCTGGGTTGGTCGAGTCTAGAACAACCAACTCCACACCCGCTGTTTGAGTGATTACCTCGGGTGCCAGGGAAGAGCCACCCATGCCGCAGAGCACAAAGCGGGTGACACCCTTTTCGTTGAATTCGCTCTTCAGTGCGAGGATGCGTTCAACCAGAACCTGCGAGTCTGATGCCGATGAGGTCCAACCAAGACGAATCGAGCTTTCGCTCTCGGCTTCTTTACCCCAGAGAGTGAAGTCCTTTGCAGCAATGCGACTTGCTACTTTGTCTGCGACAAGTTGATCGATAACGGAAGCTACCGCTGTAGCGGTAATACCTTTCGTGGCTATGTTAATCGACATTACTTCGCTGCCTCGAGTGCCGAAGAAATGCTTTCAACTAGTTCGTTCCAAGAAATGATGAACTTCTCCACACCTTCCGTTTCAAGAAGTTCAGTCACCTCCTTGTAGCTAATTCCAAGTGATTCAATCTCGGCAAGAATCGACTTGGCGTCGTCGTAGTGACCGGTGATCGAGTTTGCGGGAATCAAGCCGTGGTCGAATACTGCTTCCATGGTCTTTTCAGGCATGGTGTTTACCAGCATCGGGGCAACCAGTTCGGTTACGTAAAGGGTGTCGAGCAGAGCTGGATCCTTGACACCGGTAGATGCCATGAGTGGACGCTGCTTGTTGGCTCCAGCCGCTTCAAGTTCGGCCCACTCGCTCGCTGCGAAGTCCTGTTCGAAAACCTGGTATGCGAGACGAGCATTGGCAAGTGCTGCCTTGCTCTTCAGACCGATAGCCTGTTCGGTGCCAATAGCAACTAGGCGCTTGTCGATCTCGGTGTCTACACGCGAGACGAAGAATGAAGCAACCGAGTGAATCTTGGAAAGATCGTGCCCGTTTGCCTTTGCCTTCTTGATGCCGGCGATATATGCGGCGATAACCTGCTGGTAACGCTCTAACGAGAAGATTAGAGTCACGTTCACACTGATCCCAGCTGCGATGACCTCGGTGATTGCAGATAGGCCCTCAACAGTTGCAGGGATCTTGATCATCACGTTCTCGCGATTAACCTTTGCATAAAGCTCCTTGGCCTGCTTCACAGTTTCGGCTGCATCATGCGCCAGACCAGGTTCTACTTCGATGGAAACGCGGCCATCGAATCCCTTTGACGACGCATAGACGTCCTTGAAAATGTCACAGGCGTTAGCCACATCAACCGTGGTGATCTCAAAGATCGCTTCGGTTGCGCTTGCTCCTGCTTTAGCCAGTTCAGAAACCTGAGGGCCGTAGCCATCACCCTTTCCAAGTGCCTGAGCAAAAATCGTCGGGTTGGTGGTTACACCGGTAACCGAGCGAGACTCAATTAGCGAGGCAAGGTTTCCCGACTCGATGCGACTGCGAGAAAGGTCATCTAGCCAGATGCTTACACCATTGTTGTGGAGCTGCTGTAGGGGAGTAGTCATTATTACGCTTTCTTTAGGCTGCTCTTGGCTGCAGCAACAACATTTTCAACTGTCATTCCGAACTCACGGAACAGGGTCTTGTAATCGGCAGAGGCACCGAAGTGCTCGATCGAAACCGATTCACCGAATGGGCCTACGTACTTCGACCAACCAAGGTTCAAGCCGGCCTCAACGGAGACGCGAGCCTTCACCGAAGACGGAAGTACAGATTCGCGGTAAGTGTCAGACTGCTCCTCGAACCATTCCAAACACGGGGCAGAAACCACGCGGGTTGGAGTTCCACTGGCTTCGAGCTGAAGTCTGGCGTTCACTGCCAACTGCAGTTCCGAACCGGTAGCGATAATGATCAGCTTCGGCTTGCCATTGGAAGCTTCGGCCAGCACGTAGGCTCCCTTGAGGGTGTTCTCGGCACCGGCAATTACAACGCCGGTTTCATCCTTTTCGCCGCGCTTGAACACAGGGATGTTTTGACGCGTTAGAGCGATACCAGAAGGACCCTCAGTGTGCTCGAGCATTCCCTGCCATCCGAAAGAGGTTTCGTTTGCATCACCGGGGCGAACAACTGCCAGGTTAGGGATCGCACGAAGTGTAGCCAGCTGTTCGATTGGCTGGTGGGTCGGGCCATCTTCACCGAGGGCAACCGAGTCGTGAGTCCAGACGAAGATTGATGGAACTCCCATAAGCGCAGCCAAACGAACCGCTGGACGCATGTAGTCGCTGAAGATAAGGAATGTGCCGCCAAATGGGCGGGTGTGGCCACTCAGAGTGATTCCATTGAGAATCGCACCCATGGCGTGCTCTCGAATACCGAAGTGAAGTACTCGGCCGTACTTGTCGCCAGACCATTCATGAGTTGACCACTCGCTAGGTACGAACGACTTCGCACCATTGATGGTGGTCAGGTTTGACTCGGCTAGGTCGGAAGAACCACCCCAAAGTTCAGGCATGACCTCGGCAATTCCATTGATTACCTTGCCCGAAGCAGCACGAGTGGAAATCTCGGTGCCACCCTCGAAAACAGGCAGCGAAGCGGACAGTTCGGCAGGTAGTTCTCCAGCCAAAAGACGGTTTAGAAGTGCCTTCTTTTCAGGGTTTTCCGAAGCCCAAACATCGAAGGAAGCTTCCCAAACCTTACGGTTTTCATCGGCGAAGGCCTGGTAACCGCGGGTGTGAGCGATAACCTCGTCGTCAACCTGGAAGGTCTGCTCTGGATCGAAACCTAGAACCGACTTCAAACCAGCCAACTCTTCAGCTCCCAGTGCTGAACCGTGAATCTTTCCGGTGTTCTGCTTTTTCGGCGACGGCCATCCAATGATGGTTCGCAGACGAATCAGGGATGGCTGATCGGTTACAGCCTTGGCCGCTTGGATGGCGTTGTAAAGTTCCTCGAGGTCCTCAACATAGTTTCCGGTCTTACGCCAGTCAACGGTCTGGGTGTGCCAGCCGTATGACTCGTAGCGCCCAATGATGTCTTCGGTGAAGGCGATGTTGGTGTCGTCTTCAATAGAAATCTGGTTGCTGTCGTAAATGACGACTAGATTGCCAAGCTTCTGGTGACCGGCAAGCGAAGCTGCTTCAGAGGTAACACCTTCCTGCATGTCGCCGTCTCCGGCGATCACATAGACAAAGTGATCGAATGGGCTGGTACCTAGCGGAGCTGCTGGGTCAAAAAGACCACGTTCGTAGCGAGCGGAGTAGGCAAAGCCGGTAGCCGAAGCGAGACCCTGGCCAAGTGGACCGGTAGTGATTTCAACGCCCTTGGTGTGCTTGTACTCTGGGTGACCCGGCGTTGCCGAACCCCAGGTGCGTAGCGACTTCAGGTCGTCCAGTTCAAGACCGTAACCGTGTAGGTAGAGCTGGTTGTAAAGGGTAAGAGACGAGTGGCCAACGCTAAGGATGAAACGGTCGCGGCCGATCCAACGGTCGTCCTTTGGGTCATGGCGCATCACCTTATTAAAGAGAAGGTAAGCAACCGGCGCTAGGGAGATTGCGGTACCTGGGTGGCCGTTGCCAACCTTTTCAACCGCGTCTGCAGCTAAAACACGTGCGGTGTTCACTGCTTTTTTATCTAGATCTGACCATTGGAATGCTGACACAGCAACTCCTGACTTTGATTGAACTATGTGTTCACTGAATTATGGAGGCATCATTGCCGAGATAGCCAAAAACCTGCGGGCTACTGTGAAAGTCTACTACCGTGGCGGGCTGTAAACTGGGTATCAATGTCTAAGTTTCGCGCCTATGTCGCCCTCACCAAACCTCGTGTGATCGAGCTACTTTTGGTGACCACCGTCCCGGCAATGATCCTCGCTCACCGAGGTTTCCCCGACATCTTTCTTGTGCTCAATGTACTTATCGGTGGTGCGCTCTCGGCCGCCAGTGCAAACTCCTTCAACTGCTACATCGACGCAGACATCGACAAGATCATGGGTCGAACCAAGGGTCGTCCACTGGTTACTGGGGAACTCTCTAAAACCGAGGCTTTGGTATTTGCCTATTCCAGTGGATTCGTATCGTTTGCGTATCTGTGGGTGACTGCCGGTTGGTTAGCAGCAGTATTGTCGCTTGCAGCCATTCTTTTCTACGTCTTGGTATACACCCTGCTTCTAAAGCGCCGAACCCCTCAAAACATCGTTTGGGGTGGAGCTGCCGGCGCCGCACCGGTCCTTATCGGTTGGGCCGCAGTGACCAAGGACTTATCGGTGGCACCTTGGCTGCTGTTTTTGCTGATCTTCCTTTGGACGCCGCCACACTATTGGCCACTGTCTATGAAATACCGCGACGACTATGCCGCGGCCGGTGTTCCAATGCTTCCGGTTGTTCGCAACCCTAAGGTTGTGGGCGTACAAATTCTGCTTTACACCTGGGCGATGATCACCAGTTCGCTTTTGTTAATTCCTGCCGCAAACATGGGCATTATCTATACCGCGACGGCGTGCATCTTCGGCCTCTGGTTCACCTATGAGGCGACAGTGCTTTATCGCCAGTCAAAGACAGACAACCCGCAATCTCCAATGCGTTTATTCCACGGATCGATTAGCTATCTAACCGTCTTATTCTTAGCTATCGCTGTTGATCCGATATTGCATTTTCCGCTTTACTAAAGCGTCTTGAGCTCCTCGAGCCTAATCAGGGATTCCACTCTTTCGGCAGCATGATCAACGATCTGCTTTGGATATCCAAGGCTGTAACCATGCTCATGGTTCCATGGCTCGAGTGAATCAGCACCCGTTAGGTGACGCAGCTCCTCAACGTATCGACGCACATATTCGCCGTTTGGATCAAATTTCAGTGCCTGAGTAATCGGATTGAAGATTCGGTAGTAGGGCGAGGCATCGGTGCCACAACCTGCGGTCCACTGCCAGCCGTGACTGTTTGATGCCGGGTCAAAGTCGGTTAGATGCTCTTCAAACCAGCTGGCTCCAAGTTGCCATTCGAGATGAAGATCTTTCACCAAAAATGACGCAACAATCATCCGAACTCGATTGTGCATCCACCCGGTGGATAGAAGTTGACGCATGCCAGCATCGACGATGGGGTAACCGGTCTTGCCGAATTTCCAGGCTTCAAACTTTTCATCGGGGGAGTTGTAGCGCATTTTTGCGAACTTAGAATCCAAATACTCGGTCAGCGTATCTGGTCGCTGCCAGAGAACGTCTGCATAGAATTCACGCCATGCGATTTCCTTACGGAAAACTAGTGCGCCCAAACCGCTTGGAAGCGATGCAAGTATCGTACGCGGATGAATTTCACCATGGCTAAGTGCGTGCGAAAGGTGTGAAGTGCTTCCAAAGTCGGCACGGTTTCGATCCTCGTCATAGTTCTCGACACGACCTCTAAGGAAACGCTCGAGGGTTCGAAGTGCATGCTTCTCTCCAGCGATAGTGTTTGCACCGAGATCCAGTTCCGGTTCAAAACTCGACTTGAAGGCTGGGACAGGAGCAACGCTGGATAAATCAGCTAATTTGATGGGAATACTGTCGGCAATTTTCGTCCACTCGTTAAAGAACGGAGTGTAAACACGATACGAAGTGCCATCAGACTTCACTACCGTTCCGGGTCTCACAGCGTAGTTGCCAGGGCCTCGAACCAGTTGAATCCCGACATTCGCGAGGTCTTGCTCCGCAGCGTCAAGTTCCTTACGTCCGTTCGTGTCGAAAACTTCAGATACGAAGACCGTCGAGACCTCAACGCTTGAAGAAAACGAAACCAATTCATTCGGATTTCCAAGTATTGTCAGCCGTGATTGCACCGAGTCTGCAAGGTGCTTCCATGATGAACGAAGCGAATTCTTTCGAGTCTCTGAGAGACCTTCGAATTTGGCGCCAACCTGGTCGGCGGTCGCGACAAGAAAAACTGGCTTCCCGCTTTCAAGAGCGGAATTCAGCGCTGGGTGGTCATTGAGTCTTAGATCTTTTCTAAACCAGAAAACAACCGAACTCATGACTTCTTTATGGCCAACCACTGGAAGGTTATAAGAGAGCAGAGGCATGAAGCTAAGAGCATGTGAATGAGCACCATCCATACCGGCAAACCAGACCTGGCCTGAGCGATACCAACAACTGCTTGAGCCAGAAGTCCAAATACTGTCCAGAACACTAGGCGGCTGGCATAGCCGTCGACATCACGACCGCGAACAAAAAGAAGTAGCGCGATACCAATCGATAGGGCAGCGTAGGCGGGGTAACTGTGGAAATGTTGCCAAAGTTCTGAATCCAAACCGTTTCTTGGTGCTTCCGCGTCACCGGCGTGTGGTCCACTCCCGGTAACCACGATTCCTACAAGAATCGCGATCGAAGTAAACAGAACTAGAAATAGCGACAGAATTTTCTCTTTTGAGCTGCTGCGAGAAACTCTGGGTTCATAGACTCGCCACATTTGCACTGCAGAAATGGCAATCATCAGGCCGCTGATCACGAAGTGAAGCCCGACCACCCAAGGATTCAGCTTGGTAAGCACTGAAATACCACCGACGACGGCCTGTAGAACAATTCCAAAGATGAGCGCGATCGCGGTCACTAGAATTCGGCGCTGCTTTCGAGTTCTTATCGCAATTGCTAGAAACAAAACGGCGACCAGAAGCAAAACGAAGGTGAGAAGGCGGTTTGTGAATTCGATGACGCCGTGAATTCCCATTTCCGGAGTTGTGACGAGATTTTCCGGTGTGCACTTAGGCCAAGTTGGGCAGCCCAGGCCGGAAGCCGTCAAACGGACAGCTCCACCGGTGACCACAATCAGGATTTCGGAAATGAGTGACGCCCAAGCAAAAACTCTAAGGCCTGCCTCGCTGAAGGCTTTCTTTACCAATTCCATGCTGGGAACCTTTACCTGACTACTCGCCTCAAATAGAATTGGGGGAGGTGCGGTGCTGCACAATCTTCCAAACAAGTTTTACACGCGTTTATTTCGCACGCTTCAGTTTCGGGAATTATTTCGCGCCGTCATGCGTTCATCTTCTAGCAACGAAAGGTTTGGTTTGTCCGAGAACATCATTGATCGCCCCGAACTTGACAGCTTAGGTAACTACGAGTTCGGCTGGTCCGATAAGTCAGCGGCTGGAGATTCAGCAAAGCGCGGTATTAGCGAGGACGTCGTTCGCGACATCAGCGAGAAGAAGTCCGAGCCTGACTGGATGCTTGAACGTCGCCTAAAAGGTTTTGAGTACTTCCAGAGAAAGCCGATGCCGAACTGGGGTTCCGACCTTTCCGGTATCGACTTCGACAACATCAAGTACTTCGTGCGTTCTACCGAGAAGCAGGCTGCGTCATGGGAAGAACTACCAGAAGACATTAAGAACACTTACGAGCGACTAGGAATCCCCGAGGCTGAGCGCAGCCGGCTGGTTGCCGGTGTTGCTGCTCAATATGAATCAGAAGTTGTTTACCACCAGATCCAGGAAGAACTAGAAGCGCAGGGCGTTATCTTCCTTGACACCGACACCGCCCTAAAAGAGCACCCTGAGATTTTTCAGGAGTATTTCGGAACCGTAATTCCAGCAGGAGACAACAAGTTTGCCGCGCTGAATACTGCGGTATGGTCTGGCGGCTCGTTCGTCTATGTACCAAAGGGTGTTCACGTCGAGATTCCACTTCAGGCCTACTTCCGAATCAATACCGAGAACATGGGTCAGTTCGAGCGAACCCTTATCATTGCCGACGAGGGTTCCTACGTCCACTACATTGAGGGTTGCACCGCACCGATTTACCAGAGCGACTCGCTGCACTCCGCCGTTGTCGAGATCATCGTAAAGAAGAACGCTCGCGTTCGCTACACTACGATTCAGAACTGGTCAACCAACGTCTACAACCTCGTTACCAAGCGAGCAGTTGCTGAGGCTGGAGCAACCATGGAGTGGGTCGATGGCAACATCGGTTCCAAGGTAACCATGAAGTATCCAGCGGTTATTCTCGCCGGCGAGTACGCCAAGGGTGAAACCCTTTCGGTTGCTTTCGCAGGTCCTGGTCAGCACCAGGATGCTGGAGCGAAAATGATTCACCTAGCTCCGAACACTTCGTCCTCGATCATTTCCAAGTCGATTGCTCGTGGCGGTGGCCGCACGTCGTACCGCGGAGAGATTCGCGTAAACCCTGGCGCCTACAATTCGGCAAACACGGTTCGCTGCGACGCCCTGCTGGTCGACACCATCAGCCGCTCGGACACCTATCCGGCCGTTGACGTTCGCGAAGACAACGTAACTATGGGTCATGAGGCTACGGTCTCGCGTGTAAGCGATGAACAGCTGTTCTACCTGCAGTCTCGTGGTCTTCCTGAAGATGAAGCCATGGCGATGATCGTTCGTGGATTCATCGAGCCAATTGCCAAGGAACTGCCAATGGAATATGCCCTTGAGCTCAACAAACTTATCGAAATGCAAATGGAAGGGGCTGTTGGTTAGTGGAACAGCACAGTCACGGTGCCGGAATTCCGCTCCAGATTCGCTCAGAGCGTCCGCGCTCAACCAATCCAAACGAATTCCCGGCAATCACTGTTCGCGATGAACAGTGGCGTTATCTACCAGTTGAGAGACTTAACGGCCTGGACTCAGGTGTTTCAGCATTCAGCGGAAAGCTAAGTGAAGAACTGCCGAACGGAGCAGAATTCGCTGGCGCAGTCGGTCTACCTGAAGATCGAATCGCTGCGCAGGTTTGGGGATTGGGCGTCGTTCGACACATCAAGGTCCAAGATGGCACCAAGGTCATCGAAGTAAAGAACGAGGCTGCCGGCCAAGGAATTCAATTCTTCGTGTCAAACGACAAGTTCTCAAACGCAACTCTGGTTCTAGACCACAGGGGAGCAGGTTCGCTAGCCGAAATCGTTGAAATCGATGTAGCGCCAGAATCAAACCTGACTCTGATCACCATTCAAAACATGGATGACGACGCAGTAATCGTCTCTTCGCAGTTTGCCAAGCTCGGCCGTAGTTCCAAGTTCAAGCACATCGTGGTTTCAATTGGTGGAAAGACCATTCGAGTTGTTCCATCGGTTGAGTTTGCTGGAGAGGGCGCCGAGGTTGAGATGCTCGGGGCATACTTTGCCAACGGCGACCAGCACATCGAACACCGTCCGTTTGTCGACCACAACGTTGCCAACTGCACCTCAAATGTTGCCTACAAAGGTGCGCTTCAGGGCGAAAAGGCCCACACCGTTTGGGTGGGAGACGTGCTGATTCGCCAGGCGGCCGAAGGTACCAAAACCTACGAACTAAACCGCAACCTGCTGCTAACCGACGGTTCGCGAGCCGACTCAGTTCCAAACCTGGAAATTGAAACGGGTCAGATTGAAGGCGCCGGACATGCCAGTGCCAGCGGCCGTTTCGATGACGAGCAGTTGTTCTACTTACAGGCTCGGGGAATCCCAGAGATCGAGGCAAAGCGCCTCGTCGTCAAGGGTTTCCTAAACGACGTAATCGCCCAGATCGGTGTTGAAGAACTTCAAGACGAACTAAACGCCGAAATCGAATCGAAGTTGGAAGGTAAGGCGCTCTAATGGCACACCTAATTGGACCTGAAACCACCATCAAGCCAGGTCAGGTTGTTCGCGCTGTAATTTCCGGTCACGCGATTGCAATTGCACGTGGCAAGGACGGCAACGTCTACGCGATTGATGACAAGTGCTCACACGGTGAAATCAGCCTCAGCGAAGGCTTTGTCGACAAAGACACCATCGAATGCTGGGCACACAGCGCAAAATTCTCACTCGCTACGGGCGAAGCTCTAACTTTGCCGGCTTTTGAACCTGTGGCAACCTACGAAGTCTTCGTTGAAGACGGCAACATTTACCTCGAATACGACCCAGCATAAGGAAAATCATGGCGACTCTAGAAATCAAAAACCTCCACGTCAGCGTTGTTACCGAAGCTGGAAGCAAGGAGATTCTCCGCGGTGTGGATCTGACCATCCGTAGCGGCGAAACCCACGCAATTATGGGGCCGAATGGTTCGGGTAAGTCCACACTGGCTTACTCGATTGCCGGACACCCAAAGTACGAAGTAACCGAAGGCGAGATTCTGTTGGACGGCGAAAACGTCTTAGAGATGAGCCCAGACGAGCGAGCTCGAGCCGGCCTCTTCCTAGCAATGCAGTACCCGGTAGAAATCCCAGGTATCTCGGTAAGCAACTTCCTACGCACCGCTAAGACCGCCATCGATGGTGAAGCACCAGCACTTCGTCCTTGGATCAAGGAAGTAAAGGAGACCATGGCTAACTTGCGCATGGACTCGGCATTCTCGGAGAGAAATGTCAACGAGGGTTTCTCCGGTGGCGAAAAGAAGCGACACGAGATTTTGCAGCTTGAGCTGTTGAAGCCTGCTTTCGCAGTACTTGACGAGACCGACTCCGGACTCGATGTTGATGCTCTAAAGATTGTTTCTGAAGGAGTGAACCGCGCCCAGGACACAAACAACATGGGTGTACTACTAATCACTCACTACACCCGTATTTTGAAGTACATCAAGCCAGACTTCGTACACGTTTTCGTGGCTGGTAAAGTTGCTGAAGAGGGCGGACCTGAACTTGCAGAGCGCCTAGAAGCAGAAGGTTACGACCGGTACATCAACTAATGGCAAAAGAACTTTCACCTGAGAGACACGACCAGGTGCTTGAGGCACTCAAGGACGTAATTGACCCAGAAATTGGTGTCAACATCGTGGATCTCGGCCTCATTTACGGCGTAGAGGAATCCGAAGAGGATGGCTCGCTGCTAATAAACATGACCCTAACGTCTGCAGGTTGCCCGCTGACCGATGTACTCGAAGAGCAGACTGCTGCTGCACTTGATGGTGTTACTGATGCTTTCCGAATCAACTGGGTTTGGATGCCACCATGGGGTCCAGAACTCATCACCGAAGACGGCCGTGAGCAGATGCGAGCGATTGGTTTCGCTATCTAGCAATGCTCTCCGTCCAAGACCTCGAGATTCGAATTGGCGCCAGACTACTAATGTCTGGCGTTAATTTTCGTGTGGACCGTGGCGACAAAATTGGATTAGTCGGGCGTAATGGAGCCGGTAAAACCACGCTCACGAAGATCTTGGCGGGGGAGAACCAAGCCACAGCCGGCGTAATCGAGCGTCACGGTGAAATCGGTTACCTACCACAAGACCCAAGAAGTGGAGATCCAGAGGAGCTGGCCCGCACTCGCATTCTCAACGCTCGAGGCTTGGGCGACCTAATGGAGAAGATGGCCAAAGCCACCGAAGATATGGGCTCCATTGAGGAAGACATTTTCGAACGTGGAATGAAGAACTATGCACGGTATGAGGTTGAGTTTCAGAGTGCTGGTGGATACGCCGCCGAGGCTGAAGCGGCAGCCATAGCGAGCAATCTTGGCATCAAAGATTCAATTCTCAATCAACCGCTAAAGACTCTCTCGGGCGGTCAGCGTAGACGTATTGAATTAGCCCGAATTCTTTTCTCGGACGCACAGACAATGATCCTCGATGAACCAACCAACCACTTGGACGCAGATTCAGTGATTTGGTTGAGGGACTTTCTCAAAAGTTACTCGGGTGGCCTGATCGTGATTAGTCACGATGTTGACCTGATTGGTGAAACCGTAAACCGTGTTTTTTATCTTGACGCTATTCGTACGGTTATCGATGTTTACAACATGGGCTGGCATAACTACTTGAAGCAACGTGAGAGCGACCAGGAACGACGTAAACGAGAGCGCGCCAACGCCGAGAAGAAGGCAAGTACTTTGCAGTTGCAGGCGGCACGCTTCGGTGCTAAGGCCTCAAAGGCGGCTGCCGCGCACCAGATGGTCAAGCGAGCCGAGAAGTTACTTTCCGGACTTGAGGAAATTCGTGAGGCCGATAAGGTCGCAAATATCCGATTCCCTGACCCAGCTCCGTGCGGAAAGACGCCGCTGTTCGCCGAAAACCTAAGTAAGTCGTATGGATCGCTGGAGATCTTCACCGCCGTGGATCTTGCCATCGACAAGGGCTCGAAGGTAGTTGTCCTTGGGCTAAACGGTGCCGGTAAGACCACACTTCTGAGAATTTTGGCGGGTATCGACAAATCCGACACCGGTCACGTCATCCCGGGTCACGGGCTCAAAATCGGTTACTACGCCCAGGAGCATGAAACGCTAAATGTAGATCTGACGGTGCTCGAAAACATGCAGCGAGCTGCACCTCAACTCAACGACACCGACTCTCGCAAGGTCCTCGGTTCATTCCTGTTCTCGGGTGACGACGTGAACAAGAAGGCTGGCGTTTTATCCGGAGGCGAGAAGACCCGTTTGGCTCTCGCCACACTGGTAGTTTCCTCGGCTAATGTCCTACTCCTCGATGAACCAACCAATAACCTTGACCCAGCAAGCCGAGAAGAAATTCTCAATGCATTGCAGTCATTCAGCGGCGCCGTTGTTCTCGTTTCACACGATGAAGGAGCAGTTCGAGCTCTAAACGCAGATCGAGTCTTGATTCTGCCGGATGGAGTGGAAGACCTTTGGAATGAGAGCTACGCGGAACTTATTTCGCTTTCGTAGTTTCGTCTTCGAATTGAGCATCCAAATCTGACCTTCTAAGTTTCTTAGGCCTAACCTCACC
>JBDKLA010000018.1:0-10060 GCA_039795835.1 Actinomycetota bacterium
TATAGCTAACCTGCATGCCACCAAGGTCGTATGGATCGGTTAGAGCAGCCCAGTTGAAACTTATTTGGTTCGAAGAGTTTTGAACCTGAATGGAAGTGTTTGCTCTTGGAAGCGAGGTTGGTGTTGCGTAAATGGTTCGGTAGGTGCCCGTGTAGTACTTCTTCGAGTAATAGCTCACTGCTGCAACGCGGAAAGTGGCTTGGGTGCCTGGCTTCAAGCTCGTATCTACTGCTAGGAAGCTTCTAGCCGTTGATGCAGTTCGAGCTTTCAAGACCTTCCAGACACCATTTACTTTGAGATCGATTTTGTAGCCAACCAGCGTTCCAGAGATTTTGTTGGTTGGCTTCGCCCAGCTGATGGTTACTGCAACACGGTTCGGCGACGCCCAAGCGTCGGCTGCCGATGCCAAAGGCGCGGCAGCCAGTTTCACTGCGGTTCGAATGACGATTGGGGTCTCAACCAAATTGCTCTTGGAGAGAATCAGTGGGGCGATCGGCTTGGCACGGTAGCCGGCGGCTTCAAAGGTTTGGTTGAGGCCAACCGATTCCACTCGAGGGTCCAGAGAAAGTCGCTCGAGAGCGCTCTGCATTTGATCCGGATTTAGGTTGTCGGCAAAGTCAACCGACTTGAATCCCCCACCGAGATCGGTTGAATTCTCAAGGTTTACGCCGGCAAAGTTTTCACCGGTTGGCTCACCGTTCGGCGCAATCGCACTTACGCGAGGCTTGTATTTGACTATTAGACCGAGTGCATCAGCAGCCTGAGCGGTGCTGGCCGAAGGCACGGTCATTCGGGCTTCGGCAGGAATTGCGCTCAGGGCACTTGAAAGAACTGCAACAAGCGCGGCAACTGCTAGGCCACGAAATTTCATACTCTAAGGCTAAGGGTATTTTCTGTGAATTCTCTGGGCTTATAAAGACTTCTGGAGCATTATGACTCCAACCCATTTGCCCAACTTGAAACCGACCTTGGCCAGACGTCCGTGTTCTTCAAAACCAAACTTTTTGTGCATGGCCAGGGACGCCTCTGTGCCCTTATCTGAGATCACTGCCACCACTTCACGTAGGCCGGCTTTCTTACCACGAGCGAGTAGTTCCTTCATCAGCGCGGTGCCAATGTGCTTCCCCTTTGCCGATGGCTTTAGGTAGATGGTGTTTTCGGCAGTGCGACGGTAAGCGGCCTTCTGGCGCCAAGGTCCAAGATAAGCAAAGCCCAGGATCTGTCCGGTTGGGCTTTCAGCCACGATGAATGGAAGCTTCAAACCTTTTAGGTAATCGAATTTCGATTCCCATTCGTCCAACTTCATTTCTTCGACGTCGAAGGTGATGACGCTGTTGAGAATGTAGTAGTTGTAAATCTCGGCAACCTCGCGAAGATCTTCGAGTTTGGCTTCGCGAATGATGTTCTCGCCCGCTGGCTCGACCGGTTGAGCCTTGAGCTTGCGAACTAAACGCCAACGTGATTCTGAATCTAGTGCCATTAGCTATCCCACTTCACTGGTTTGCGCCCTACCTTTTTCAGGGCCTCATTTGTTTTGCTGAAAGGTTTGGAACCGAAGAACCCTCGCGACGCCGAAAGCGGGCTTGGATGCGCCGACTTGATCACCTGGGCGTCGCCGAGCAATGGCTCGACTTCGGCAGCCTGCTTACCCCAGAGAATTGCCACAAGTTTTTCACCGTGGTGTTTGGCTAGCGCTGCAACAACCTTGTCGGTGAAGCGATTCCAACCCATATCGTCGTGGCCACCGGCGTCGCCGATTGGAACCGTTAGGTGACGGTTTAGAAGCAGGACTCCCTGTTCGGCCCACTTGGTTAGATCTCCACCAACCTTGACCTTCGAACCGAGGTCGTCTTGAACTTCTTTGAGAATGTTTTGAAGGCTGCGTGGAAGCGTTGGGGTTGCCTGCAGATCAACAGCGAAAGAAAGCCCGATGGCAACATTTTCGGTCGGGTATGGGTCCTGCCCAATCAGCAAAACTTTGACGTCGTTCATGCTGGTTTCAAATGCGCGCATGACTCTGTGGTCGATCGGTGCATAGGGGCGACCCTCACCAGCGAGGCGAACTTCCATCAGCAAAAGCAGGTCGCGGCAGTCGCCTAAGGCAGACTGCCAGGTCGGATGCATTTGCTCGAAGAACACGTAATTCAGCCTAACCACCTCGGATGTATGCTGGTGCGAAGAAGGGCAGGTTTTACCTTGAATTTACAAGAACTAGTAAGCGCCGCAAATGAGCACGGCGCCACCCTAAAACAGATTCGTAGGGAGCTTCACCAGAACCCTGAATTCGGCCTTGACCTGCCATGGACCCTGAACCGAATTATGCAATCGATTGATGGTCTCGGTGAAGTCACCTTCGGTGATGGCATCACCGCGGCCGCACTGGTTATAAAGGGTGCCCAACCAGGGCCAACGGTCCTACTCCGTGCCGACATGGACGCACTGGCCGTGATCGAAGACACCGGTTTGGACTACGCCTCCACCAACGGCTTCATGCACGCGTGTGGCCACGACCTTCACATGTCGATGGCGATTGGCGCAGCCCACCTGCTCCACACCTACCGCGAACACCTCAAGGGTGACGTGGTGATTTGGTTCCAGCCTGGCGAGGAAGGTTTGGCGGGAGCCGACCGCATGCTCGAGCAGAAGATGCACCTGGTGACCGGTTCGAAGCCGATTGCCGCCTACGGCGTCCACGTTTTTAGCGTCTATCCGAAGGGTCTGTTCGGCGCTCGTCCGGGGCCACTGATGGCTGCTGCCGGCGGTTTCGTGGCAACCTTCAAGGGTTCCGGCGGTCACGGCTCGATGCCTTGGCTTTCGAAGGACCCAATCTCGCCAATGGCTCAGGCAATAAGCAACCTGCAGAGCGCAATTAACAAGCGCCTCGATGTGTTCGACGACGTCGTGGTGAATGTTGGTTGGGTAAAGGCCGGCGACGACCACACCGAAAATGTGATTCCGGAAACAGCAAGTTTCGGAGCAACGGTTCGAACCTTTAGTGAAGCTCACAGCAAGGCCATTCGCGAAGTGGTTGCCGACATACTCGAGGGTGCTGCAAAGAGTTTCGGTGTTGAAGTTTCCATCGAGTGGATGCCTGCCAGCAAGGTTCTGATCAACGACGCGGACGCGGTAACTCGTAGCCGTAAAGTTATCGCCGAACTGTTTGGTGAAGGTCGCTACTGGGATATGCCGAACCCGATTCCAGGTGGCGAAGACTTCGCCTCGGTGCTCGAAGAAATTCCTGGCGCGTTCATCTTCATGGGCGCCGCTCCAGACGGCGTTGACCCGCGCACCGCTCCGAGCAACCACAGTAACCGCGCGCTCTTCGACGACGACGTGCTCCCGCTTGGCGCCGCCTTCCTCGCCGCGATGGCCTTCGACACCTTGGACGACGCCGCCAAGTAACGGCTTTTATTACGAACCATTTCAGCCCCTATTTGCGGAAGCGGTTTCGTGTTTTTACCTTTGTATAAATCCGCACATCCAAAGAGAGAGCACACCATGAGCAACAAGCCAGAGAACTGGGGCTTCGAGACCGCGCAGATTCACGCCGGTGCAGCACCAGACCCAACCACCAACTCCCGCGCGCTTCCGATCTACCAGACCACCGCGTACACCTTCAACTCGAGCGAGCACGCCGCCAAGCTATTTGGTCTAGCCGAGTTCGGAAACATCTACACCCGCATCATGAACCCAACCCAGGATGTTGCCGAAAAGCGCATCGCCGCCCTCGAAGGCGGAACCGCGGCACTGCTACTGTCATCGGGTCAGGCTGCCGAAACTTTCGCAATCCTAAACATCGCCCAGGCCGGCGACCACATCGTGGCTTCCTCGACTATCTACGGCGGAACCTACAACCTCTTCAAGTACACCCTTCCAAAACTTGGCATCGAGACCACCTTCGTTGAGAACCAGGACGACCTGAAGGAGTGGGCCGCAGCGGTTCGCCCAAACACCAAGGCTTTCTTCGCCGAGACCATCGGAAACCCTAAGGTCAGCATCCTCGACATCGAAGGTGTTGCCGACGTAGCTCACAAGAACGGCGTTCCACTGATCGTGGACAACACCGTTGCTACCCCTTACCTAATTCAGCCTCTGAAACACGGCGCAGACATCGTGGTTCACTCAGCCACCAAGTTCCTCGGTGGTCACGGAACCGTAGTGGCCGGAGCAATCGTTGACGGCGGTAAGTTCGCTTGGTCGAAGAGCGACAAGTTCCCAGGCCTAACCGAGCCAGACCCTTCGTACCACGGCGTGAACTACACCGCGGCACTTGGCGACGCAATCGCTTACATCATCAAGGCTCGCGTTCAGTTGCTTCGCGACATCGGTGCTTCGATTGCTCCAGCGAGTGCCTGGCAGCTCGTCCAGGGAATTGAAACCCTGAGCCTTCGCGTTGAGCGTCACGTGCAGAACGCTCAAAAGGTTGCCGAGTGGCTCGACAAGCACCCACAGGTTGAGTCGGTCAACTACGCCGGTCTCAAGTCTTCGAAGTGGCACAAGGCCGCCAAGAAGTATGCACCAAAGGGTGCCGGTGCCATCGTCTCGTTTGAGATCAAGGGTGGCGTTGCCGCTGGTGCAAAGTTCGTTGATTCACTCGAACTGTTCAGCCACGTGGCTAACATTGGAGATGTGCGTTCACTCGTCATCCACCCAGCCAGCACCACTCACTCGCAGCTCACCCCTGAGCAGCAGTTGACCACCGGTGTGACGCCAGGCCTAGTCCGACTTTCGGTTGGTCTCGAGTCCGTGGACGACCTAATTGCCGACCTCAAGAGCGGTTTCGAGGCGGCTAAGAAGTAGTTGGAATTTCAATCCTCTGAGGACTCCGTCCCGTCTGCGTTCATCACCGATGAACTAAGCCGACAGCTTGTCGGTAGGCCACCAGCATCTGGTGCCTGGCGAGACGGAGACCCAGCGGGTGACCGTCAGTTTGCGCCCCTCCCTAACCTCAAGTTGGAGAGTGGGCGCGAACTCGTTTCCGCGAAGCTCGCCTTCGAAACCTGGGGAGATCTCAACGACGACAAATCCAACGCCGTCCTGGTGATGCACGCGCTCACCGGCGACTCTCACGCCATCGGCTCGGCTTCCAAACAGCACCCAACCGAGGGTTGGTGGAACGGAATCATCGGTCCGGGGCTTGCCATCGACACCGACAAGTTCTTTGTGGTCGCGCCAAATATGCTCGGCGGTTGCCAGGGTTCAACCGGTCCTAGCTCACTCAACAAAACCGGCCGTGAATACGGCTCAAACTTCCCGTTCCTGACCATTCGCGACCAGGTGAACGCGCAGAAACTTTTCACCGAGGTCATTGGTATCTCCAAGTGGCACTCGATCATCGGTGGATCCATGGGCGGCATGCACACCATGGAGTGGGCAATCATGTTCCCAGAATTGGTCGAGCGCGTTGCCATCATCGCCGCACCTCCGGTTGCCACCGCCGACCAAATTGCCTTGAATTCGGTTCAGATTGAAGCAATCGAAATCGACCCTGCCTTCGCCGGTGGCGACTACTACGACGCCAAGCCTGGCTTCGGCCCACACCGCGGCCTCGCGCTAGCCCGTCGCATGGCCCTTCTGAACTACCGTTCCCCCCACGAACTAAACGAGCGTTTCGAGCGCACCTGGCAAAGCGGTAAGAGCCCACTCGGCGACGGCGGACGTTTCGCGGTTGAAAGCTACCTCGACTTCCACGGAAACAAGTTCACCCGTCGCTTCGACGCCAACAGCTACATCACTCTCGTGAACGCCATGAATTCACACGACGTCGGTCGCGACCGCGGGGGTGTTGAAGCAGCTCTCAAGACCATCAAGGCCAAGAGTTTGGTGGTTGGAATTTCTACCGACCGACTCTTCCCAATCTCCGGTCAGAAGCTAATCGCCGAGAGTATCGGAACCGAACTTCACGTAATCGACAGCGAGTTCGGCCACGACGGATTCCTGATTGAGATCGACATCGTCGGTCCGCTCATCAAGCAACTTTTGGAGTCTTAGGCTCTCAAGTCGGCCACTACGTGCCGTACTTCTTCGGCGAGATCAAGCGCCGCAACCGGGCCAGTTTCCGCTAAACGTTTGGCAGCTTCCGCGTGAATCAGCACGGCGGTTTGAGCTATGTCGAGTGAGTCGAAATCGTCGTGGTTGGCAGCGAGTAGCGCACCCATGATTCCAGCTAGGACGTCGCCGGTACCGGCTGTGGCGAGGTCGGCCGGGTTCGGACCAACCGAGACCGTTTCGAAGTCGGCATTGGCAATGACGGTGATGTTTCCTTTGAGGCAAACGGTTTGGCCGGTGAGCATCGCGAGCTGTCTGGCAACCACTTCCGGTTCGGCTTCAACTCCGACGCGATCGATTGGTGCGTCCAGCCTGGTAATGAGGGCCGCTGCTTCGCCGGCGTGAGGTGTGAGAATCGCTCTCGCATTTAGGGTTTCGAAATTACAAAGTTCCAAAGCTCCGGCATCGATAACTTTGGGTAGTTCGTCTTCGAATGCATCTTGCAACCTGGCTGCGTCGGTTGGTGGAACGCCAGAGCCTAGAACCCAAGCGTCAACTCGTCCCGGTGCGCAAACTACTTCCGGCCTCGATTCCAAAATCAATGACTGAACGCTTGCCGGACCCGAATAGCGAATCATGCCGATCCCGGTTCGAATGGCTGCGGTGACACCCAGGAGAGCCGCCCCCGGATATTGTTCCGAACCAGTGATGAACCCAACCACACCTCGGGAATATTTGTCGTCGTGGGTTTCAGGCTTACGCAGGTATTTCTGCAAACGATTTGGAAGCACGATTCTAGGCTAGAGGTTATGAGCAAGCTGTTTGAGACTTTTCAGGTTCGAAACCTAACCACCCGCAACCGAATCTGGATTCCACCAATGTGCCAGTACTCCTGCGACGAGCGTGATGGTGTGGTCGGCAACTGGGCTCTGGTTCACTACACAACCTTTGCCAAAGGCGGTGCTGGGCTGATAATTGCGGAAGCAACCGCGGTTAGCCCAATTGGGCGCATCACTCCTTGGTGCGCTGGTATTTGGAACGACGAGCAACAGATCGCCTGGGAAGCGGTGGTGGACTCGGTTCACCTAAACGGCGGCAAGATTGGCATTCAATTGGCTCACGCCGGTCGCAAGGGCTCCACTCACAAAGAGGGTTCCGGTGTTGGTTCCGTAGCGCTCGACGAAGGTGGTTGGGAAACCGTTTCTTCAACCTCAGAGGCCTTCGAGGGTTACGCGGCTCCCCGTGAATTGGGCACGGAAGAACTACAGGAAATCCGCGATGAGTTTGTGGCGGCAGCGCGCCGTGCAGTGAACGCCGGTTTCGACCTGATCGAAATTCACGCCGCTCACGGATACCTCATTCACCAGTTCCTCTCCCCGATCACGAACCACAGAACCGACATCTATGGCGGGGCGCTCGAGAACCGCGCTCGTCTCCTGGTTGAGATTGTGCTCGCCGTGCGAGCTGAGATTGGCGACGAGCTTCCGCTAGCGGTGCGTTTCTCGGCGAGCGACTGGATTGAAAACGGCTGGGACGAAGAACAAACCGCGACCGTTGCCAAATGGCTGGAAGACGCCGGAGCCGACCTGTTCGACATTTCTAGCGGCGGGCTATCAATGGCTCAAAAACTTACAATCGGCCCTGGGTACCAGGTTCCGTTTGCCGAGTATGTTGGTGAGCGAGTCGAGGCTTCGGTTTCGGCCGTTGGAATGATTACCACCGGAACTCAGGCAGAAGAGGTTCTACAGCACGGCAAGGTTGATGTGATCATGGTTGGTCGCGCAGCTCTCGGAGATCCGTACTGGCCTATTCGTGCCGCAAAGGAACTTGGCGAAAAGATCGACTACGTGCCGATTCGCTACTCGCGCGCTTCTTTCTAGTCGCGCTTGGTGGCGTCTTGAACTTCGCCAACCAACTCTTCGAGGATGTCCTCAAGGAAGAGCACGCCAACGACCTTGCCGCCGCGGTTGAACACACGCGCTAGGTGCGCGTCAACGCGTCGCATGCTCGAAAGTGCGTCTTCCAATTCCATGGTCGCCGGAAGCGAGATCATTGAACGAATTCGCTTGGTCGGTACCGGTTCGTCCATTTCGTCGAGGTCTAAATCGAGCACGTCCTTGAGGTGTAGGTAACCGGCGAGGTCGCCATCTTCGTCGGTGAGCGGGTAACGAGAATAACCAACCTTCGAAACCGCAACTTCGATCTCTCGAGGGGTCACGGTCTCTGGGAACGAAATAACGTCGGCGAGCTTCACCGCAACATCGCGAACCTTCTTTTCGGTGAACTCGAAGGTGTTGCTGATGGTTCCTGAAGCGTCGCTCAGCACGCCTTCACGGGTCGAGTGCTCAACAATGTCTTCAACCTGGTCGAGGGTGTAGGCACTGTTTGCTTCGTCTTTGGCGCGAACACCGAACAGGCGGAGAACACCGTTGGCGGTTGCATTCAGGGCAATCACGATTGGCTTCACCAGAAGCGCGAGACCGTAAAGCATTGGAACGAGTACGAGCGCGGCACGTTCTGGAATCGAGAACGAAATGTTCTTAGGAACCATTTCACCAATGACGACGTGCAGGAACGAAACCAAAATTAGGGTGATGGCGAAAGCAACCGAAGCAACGCCGTTTTCGGAAAGGCCAGTTGCGTGAAGAACCGGCTCGAGTAGGTGGTGAATACTCGGTTCAACGATTAGCAGAATCAACAAACTGCAAATGGTTACGCCGAGCTGTGCGGTTGCCAGCAACAGTGACACGCGTTCCATACCCTTGATGGTGAGTTGGGCCGGCTTCGACCCAGCTTCGGCGCGAGGTTCAATCTGGGCGCGCTTGGCCGAGATCAAGGCGAACTCGGCGGCAACGAAGAAACCGTTACCGAGAAGTAGGAATAGGAACGCCCAGAGACCGCCGATTGGATCAGTCATTGGTCACCTCCAGTTCGTCCGGGGTGAATCGCACGCGGTCGACTCGGCGACCATCCATGCGCTCAACCTTGAGCAATCCGTTTTCGATTCGCACTTCGTCGCCTCGCAGCGGAATGCGTCCTAGCTCACTCATGATGAATCCACCGACGGTTTCGTAGGCGCCGTCATCGGGAACCTTGATTGCCATTTCGGCGAGTTCGTCTGGTCTGGTCATTCCAGGGAAAATGACCGACTCGTTAACTCCGCGAATAATGCCAGCCTTGGCACGGTCGTGCTCATCGGCAAGCTCACCAACGAGTTCCTCAACGAGGTCTTCCAGAGTCACGAGGCCTGCGGTGCCGCCGTACTCGTCAACGACAATTGCCAATTGCAAGCCTTTGGCGCGAAGCTCAACCATCAGCGCCTCGAGACCCATGGTCTCTGGCACGCGCATCGCCTCAACGAGGATTGCCCCAACCGGAACTTCGGCACGTTTCTCGCGAGGTACCGAAGCCGCCTGCTTCACGTGAGCAATACCGAGGACGCTGTCGCTGTCTCCGTCGATTACCGGGAAGCGTGAGTGGCCGGTCTTGTTGGTAAGAGCCACTAGGTCGGCCACGCTCTGGTCGCGGTCAACCGTGAACATTCGCGGGCGAGGAGTCATGACGTCGGCTGCGGTTAGTTGGCTGAGCGCCAAAGTCTTGGTAAGTAGCGTGGCAGTCTGTGCATCCAAGGCACCCATCATCGCCGAACGGCGAACCAGCGACGAAAGCTCATCGGCGGTGCGAGAAGAACTGAGTTCCTCTTTCGGTTCGATGCCGAAAAGTCGCACGATTCCGTTTCCAACGCTGTTGAGTGCCACCAGCATCCAACCGGTAATCCAGGTGAAAGCGATCTGGATTCGAACCACAAACTTGTTGGTTTCGAGCGGGTGGGTAAGTGCCAGTTTCTTAGGAACCAATTCGCCGATCAGGGTGGAGAACAGGGTCGCAATGAACATTCCCACCGCGAGCGCGAGACCGTCAACCACTCCCTGACTGACCCCGAGTTTCGTAAGTGCTGGTGCAAGCAGGTGACTCAGTGCCGGTTCCGCGAGAAATCCGGTGAGCATCGTGGTTAGCGTAATTCCGAGCTGAGCGCCGGAAAGATGGGTGCTGGTCTTGCGAAGGGCCCTGA
>JBDKLA010000019.1:0-15420 GCA_039795835.1 Actinomycetota bacterium
TCAAAGACGTCACGGTTCTGCGCGATGAGGTTGGCAGCGAGGAAGAAGGCACCAGCTGCAACCTCATGGGTTACATTTCCGGGCTCGAGTTCACAATTGAGGAGCCTTGGGCGAAGTGCGATGACAAGTGGAACAAAGAACTTGTTGGCTACGTGGTGAATCACGCCGTCAAACCGTAACTTGAGAATTTGCTGAGAGCCTGCTGAACTCGGGAATTACTAGTACTCCCTTCTGTTTAGAGTGATTAAGTGAGCTAAATCACTTCAAAAGGAGAATCATGGAATACGTAATTGCCCTAGTAGTGATCGTTGTTATTGCAGGTTTGTACCTTTGGGTAACCTACAACGGTTTGGTGACCCTCAACACTCGTGTTGATGAAGCCTGGAGCGATATCACCATTCAGCTCAAGCGTCGAGCCGACCTGATTCCCAACCTGATTGAAACCGTGAAGGGTTACGCCACTCACGAAAAGTCTTTGTTTGAAGCCGTAACCAAGGCTCGTGCAGCAACAGTTTCGCCAGACGCCCTGGCACACCCGGAAGCAGCCGCCAAGGCCGAGGGTGAGCTTCAGGGAACCCTGAAGAGCCTGTTTGCAGTTGCTGAGGCATACCCGCAGCTTCAGGCCAACCAGAACTTCCTTTCGCTCCAGCAGGAGCTAACCGACACCGAAGACAAGATCATGGCTTCGCGTCGCTTCTACAACGGTGGCGTTCGTGAACTCAACATCAAGGTCAAGCAGTTCCCTCAGGTGCTGTTCGTGGCTTCGCTCGGCTTCAAGGCTCGCGAGTTCTTTGAGGTGGCCGATGCTGCTGCCATCCAGGAACCACCGCAGGTCAAGTTCTAAAGGGGAAGCATGTATCGCGCGATTGCCGCAAACAAACGCAACACCGTTTTCATCATCGGTGGTTTCCTTGCGCTGATCGGTGGGCTCGCCTACGCCTGGGGTTACTACTCGGGTAGCTATTCGAGCGTAATTCCGATCCTGATCTTCGTGGCCGGTTACACCGTGTTCCAGTATTTCGCGGCGTCCTCGATTGCCGTTGCAATGTCTGGGGCTCAGCCAATCGAGAAGGCGGATAACCCGCGCCTCTGGCGAATTGTTGAGAACATTTCGATTGCGCAGGGACTTCCGATGCCTAAGGTTTACATCATCCCAGACGAAGCGCCAAACGCGTTCGCGACCGGACGAAACCCGAAGACCGCGGTGGTGGCCGCGACCTCGGGTTTGCTGGCAATTATGGATGACAAGGAACTCGAAGGTGTAATGGCTCACGAGATGGGCCACGTAAAAAACTACGACATCCTGGTTTCGACCATCGTGTTCGGTTTGGTTTCGGCCATCGGTATTCTTGCCGACTTCGCGATGCGAATGGCGTTCTGGTCGAACCTCGGCCGTCGCCGCGACGACAACGGTTTTGGTGCCGCGCTGCTACTGGTTGGCATCGTGGGAAGCCTGATTTCGTTCATCCTCGGGCCGCTAATCAGTGCCGCGGTTTCTCGCCAGCGTGAGTACCTCGCCGATGCCACCGGAGCCGAGATCACGCGCTACCCAGACGGACTTGCCTCGGCTCTCAAGAAACTGGGAGAGTACGGTCGCCCGATGCGTCGCAAGAGCTCGGCAATGGCTCACATGTACATCGCCGACCCAATCAAGCCTGGGCTGGTTGAGCGTTTGTTCTCGACCCACCCACCGATTCCGAAGCGAATCGAGCGCTTGAACGAAATGGCGTCAAAGTTCTAGCTTGACGTTGCCCTTATCGGCAAACTCGAGCTTGGCTAGACCCTGCCATTTGGCAACCTGTTGAAGGTGCTTTGTTACCGCACCTGCAGGGAACTTGTTCACACGCGACTCTTCGGCCCAGCTGGATTTCACCTGCAGTGTGTTTTCCTGGCGGTTGCTCTTGAGGTCGAGCCTTGCAATTAGCTCGCCGTTGTGAAGCAGCGGCAGTGAGTAGTAGCCAAACTTTCGCTGAGGTTCCGGCACGTAGATCTCAATCTTGTATTCGAACCCGAAAATGCGGCTGGTGCGGTCGCGGTTCCAACAGACCGGGTCAAACGGGCTAAGTACCGTGGTTCCCGAATGCTTGGACGGGCTGAGATTGGTGCTGGGAGCTAGGTAAGCATCGGCCTGCCAACCTTCCACGTCGGCCTTCAGTAGCCGTCCTTCTTCAACCAGTTCGTGTAGCAGGTGGGTCACCTGCGATGAGGTGAGGCGGAAGTAGTCTGCCAAATCTTTTTGGGTGCCAATCCCGTGACTGATTGCCGACTTCACGAGCAGTTCCTTCTGCGCGTCATCCTTGCTCGGGGGATTGGTCATGAGTTCGTTCGGTAGCACCTGCTCAGGTAGAGCGTAGATTCGCTTGAACTTGGTGCGACCGCCAGAAACCAGAGCGCCGCAGAAGAACATGCGCTCGAGGGTTCGCTTCACATCGCTCCAACCCCACCACGGGCCCTTGCGCTCGTGTTCTGGATGTTCGAAGTCGCTGGTGGTGAGCGGGCCGCGGCTGCGTAGTTCGTTGGTAATCATCTTGGCGAGTTTTTCGTCCCAGTTTCGATACCGGTTTTCGTTCATGCGCCAGTGGAACAGTGGAAGTTCATCGGTTTTGATGATCGAAGCTTCGTGGGCCCAGTATTCGATGAGCTTCGGATTGAAGCCACCCATTAGTTCGTCGAGCTCGCTCTTTTGGTAGTTTCCGAGCCTGGAAAAAAGCGGCATGTAGTGGGCTCGCTCGAACACGTTTACCGAGTCGATCTGCAGCAGGTTGGTGCGGTCGAAAACTTCGAGAACGTTCGTCGGTCGGTTATCCGCAAATCCGAGTGCGTCGAGTGCGATGGCCTTGGCTTCAAGGTTTGAAAGGCTAATCGCTGTCTTCACAAACTAAACTCTAACTAAACAAAACCCGCGAGGACCTCATGGCAAAGCAAACACCGATCTCAGAACCGACACTCGAAGACTTCGAGCGCGCTGAGATTATTGTGCGCCAGGTCGCCAACATCACCCCGGTGCTCGACAGCAATGCGCTGAGCCTGCTTACCAAGGGTGAAGTGGTTCTCAAGGCTGAAAATCTTCAGCGCACCGGCGCATACAAGTTGCGCGGTGCATTCCACCGAATGAGCAAGCTAACCGCTGCAGAACGCAAGAAGGGTGTGGTTGCGGCCTCGGCCGGAAACCACGCTCAGGGAGTTGCCCTGGCTGCCAAGATGCTCGGCATTAAGGCAACCATCTTCATGCCGGTTGGCGCCTCGCTACCAAAGTTTGTAGCCACCAAGGCATACGGCGCTCAGGTTGTGCTCGAGGGCGCGGTCTTCGCCGAGACTCTGGCAGCGGCTCAGGCCTACGCAGCCAAGAAAGGCGCAATCTTCATTCCGCCTTACGACCACATGGACGTTGTGCTCGGACAGGGCACGGTTGGCCTCGAGATTCTGAACCAGGTGCCAGACGTCGACAACATCATCGTCTCGATTGGTGGTGGTGGTCTGGCCGCTGGTATCTCTACGGTGGCCAAGGCCTACGCAGCCAAGCACAAGCGCAAGATCAAGGTCTACGGCGTGCAGTCGGAGAACACCGCTTCCTACGTGACTTCACTCAAGGCAGGCAAGCCAACCAAGATTGAAACCAAGCGAACCATTGCCGACGGTATTGCAGTTGGGCTTCCTGGCAAGATTCCGTTCGAGCTAATCAAGAAGAACATCGACAAGGTGGTCACGGTTAGTGACGACGAAATCGCAAAGGCAATCGTGCTGCTGCTAGAGCGCGCCAAACTTGTGGTTGAGCCGGCCGGTGCGGCCACGGTGGCAGCGCTGATGTCCGGTGCAATCAAGCCGAAGGGCAAGACCGTCGTAGTGCTTTCGGGTGGAAACATCGACCCACTACTTTTGCAGAAGGTGATCAGCCACGGTCTCATGGCCGCCGAGCGCTACACCGATGTTTCGGTAATGCTTCCAGACCGTCCTGGTCAGTTGGTGAAAACTGCCGAGGCAATTGCGGCCGTCGGAGGCAACGTGGTCGAGGTTCTGCACACTCGCAACGGAAAAGACCTCGACATTAGCGAGGTAGAGCTAAAGCTTTCGATTGAAACCGCGGGTCACGAACACCGTGAGCAGGTCTTCAAAGCCCTCAAGGACGCAGGGCTAAACCCGCGCACACCGAACTAACCGGCGAAGGTTTCTACCTTCAAAACCTTTACGGTGATCTCTTTACCCATCGGGGTTTTGTAGCTGGCGGTGTCTCCAACCTTCTTGCCGAGGATGGCGTTGCCAATCGGCGACGAAGGGGAGTAGACGGTGATGTCCTCGCCAGCAATTTCTGCCGAGCCGAGTAGGAACTGAGTCTCGCTACCGTTTAGCTCAACGGTGATCATCATGCCCTGCTCAACCACACCGTGGGATGCCGGTGGTTCGCCAACAACTGCGCTCTCGAGGATTCGCTCGAGTCGGTAGATGCGAGCCTCGATCTTTCCCTGCTCTTCTTTGGCAGCGTGGTAGCCACCGTTCTCCTTGAGGTCGCCCTCGGCACGAGCCTCACCGATGCGCTTAGCGATATCGGTGCGACCAAAGGTCAGCAGGTGTTCAAGTTCAGCGGCAAGGCGGTCAAAGGCCTCTTGCGTTAGCCAGGTTGGTTCTTCGGACATTCGAATATTCTATTTGACGGAGCAACCGTCGGCCTTCAGTACCGACGCAGCAACGACTGTTTTGACCACGATTTCGAGCCCACGGCTGTCGTCGTTGTTTGCAGGAATCTCAACCTCACTGAACCCAACTAAGGACCCACCGGCGGTGTAAGCCTTGAACACACAAACCGCAGGGCTATCTGCGGTGAAGGCGGTGAAACTTGCCCGAATGTGGTGCTGGTCGAGGTTTTCGTAGGAAGAGACCACCGCACTGGCGGCTGGCTTCGCAAGGAAACTCGAGTAAATTGCAAAACTGAAAAAGGTCACCAAAAGCACCGACGCAATGGTGATCGCGAGCGGGCTTAGTCGCCCGGATTTGCGACCGTAGCGCTTCGCCAGGACTTCTTCGGTTTGGGTCATAAGTCAAGGGTAGCGGCATTTTGCGGGCATACTTAAACCATGAACATCTTGGTTTCGCTAGCAGCTTTCACCCCAAAGTCGGAGGTCGTTGACCCACTAACCGACCCGAACAAGGTTTACTACAGCCCGGGTGTTATCGGCTTCGTAGCCGTGTTCCTAATGATGCTCGCAGCTGTGCTGCTAATCCTCGACATGGTTCGTCGCGTTCGCCGCGTTCGCTACCGCTCCGAAATTCAGGAGAAGCTAGCCAGCGAAGCTGCCGCTAAGAGGCGCAAGACCGATAAGTAGTGCCGCGGTCCAGTGGCAACCAAACGCAATCACGGTGAGCGTGTGAAAAATCTCGTGGAAACCGAAGTGCTTCTTGCTCGGGTTCGGCCACTTGAATCCGTAAACCAGAGCACCAATCGTGTAGGCCAAACCACCGGCCAAAATCAAAACCATCATCGGTAGGTTCGCTGCCATAAAGTCTTGAACGTAAACAATGGCACCCCAACCCATGCCGATGTAGATCGGCACGTAGAGCCAACGCGGTGCGGTAATCCAGAAGATGCGGAAACCGATGCCCAGGATGGTCATCGACCAAATGGCAACGAGTAGCCAGAGGCCCTTTTCAAAAGGCAGCGCCAGCATGGTGATTGGCGTGTAACTTCCGGCAATCAGCAAGAAGATATTCGCGTGATCGATTCGCTTGAGAATTAGCTTGGTGCGTGGCTTCCAGTTGAAGCGGTGATAAAGCGCAGAGTTACCGAACAATAAGAACGACGAAGCGAAGAAGATCGAACCAGCGACCTTCGCTGCGGCGCCATTTCCCAAAACAATCAGCAGCACACCGCCGGCAATAACGATTGGCAGAATGCCGGCGTGGAGCCAGCCGCGAAGGGTTGGCTTCTCCTCTTGAATTACCGGAAAGCCCGAAGAAACGGGCAGGTAGATGGACTGCGTATCGTCTAAGTTTTGCTTGTCCATACCCCTAAGACTAGTAGCCTATAAGCGTGCGAAACCTGATTTATCGGATTTACGAGGGGCGACTGGCTTCCCAGTTGACCACTTCCGCACTGCCACGGCACATCGGCGTGATCCTGGACGGCAATCGTCGCTGGGCTGCATTAAAAGACGGCCACACCGCCAAAGACGGTCACACCGCCGGCGCTCTCAAGACTCGCGAATTCCTAACCTGGTGCGACGACATCGGAATCAAGTTGGTCACCCTATACATGCTGTCCACTGACAACCTCACCAACCGCGGTAGCCAAGAGCTCGACGACCTCATCGACGTCATCGACGACTTGGTGAAGACCTTGGCCGAAGCCAAGAGCTGGAAGCTTCAGCTGGTCGGCGACCGCTCGATGCTTCCCGAAAAACTTGCCAACACCATCGCTGAAGCTGAAAAGGCCACCGCCAAGTCGAAGGGCACTCACGTGAACCTCGCTGTTGCCTATGGCGGACGTCACGAAATCACCGACGCCGTGAAGAGCATCCTGGCCGCTCACAAAGACCTAACCATCGACAAACTTGCCGAGAAGCTAACCCCAGAATTAATCACCAAACACCTATACACCTCCGGCCAACCAGACCCAGACCTCGTGATACGAACCTCAGGTGAACAGCGACTTTCCGGTTTCCTGCTCTGGCAGAGCGCCAACTCCGAGTTCTACTTCGAGGAAGCCCTGTGGCCAGACTTCCGCAAGGTCGACTTCCTTCGCGCCATCCGTGCTTTCGAGAAAAGGCAGCGACGCTTCGGTTCGTAAGTAAACAATCAGACACTTCCGCGTGTCGAATCGAATCACAAAACTTGCTTCGGTCTAATCTCACACCAAGACCACCAAGAGGAGTCCTAGTGCCAAAAAGCAGTGCCACAAGTTCAAAGTCCACCGCGAAACAAGAACAGGGCCTGCGCACATATGTGCTCGACACCTCGGTTCTGCTTTCTGACCCAAAGGCACTGTTCCGCTTCAAAGAACAATCGGTGGTCATTCCAATCGTGGTCATCAACGAACTTGAGAAGAAGCGTAACGACCCAGAGATTGGCTACTTCGCCCGCCAAGCACTTCGCTCACTAGACGACCTCCGCCAGGAGCACGAGCGCCTCGACTTCCCAATCGAAGTTGGCGAAGGCGGCACCCTGAGAGTTGAGCTCAACCACATCGACCAGTCGGTTCTGCCACTCGGTTTCCAGCTCGGCGATAACGACTCCAGAATCCTTGCCGTGGCCATGAACCTCGCCAACGAAGGTAACGACGTCACCGTGGTTTCTCAAGACCTACCACTTCGCGTAAAGGTCGCCTCCCTCGGTATGCATGCCGAGGAATACCGCAACAACCTAGCGGTTGACTCCGGCTGGACCGGTCAGGCCGAGATCAAGCTCTCGGCGGAACAGATGAACGACCTCTACGAGTTCGAAGCTGTCAAGACCGAAGCAACCGCTGGTCTCCCGGTAAACACCGGTCTAATCATTTCCAGCGACCGCGGGCAAGCCCTCGGACGCCTCGGCAAAGACGGTCAGGTTCACCTAGCCCGCGGAGACCGCGATGTCTTCGGTGTTCACGGCCGCAGCGCCGAGCAGAAACTCGCAATCGACCTCCTCTTAGACTCCGATGTGGGCATCGTAAGCCTCGGTGGTCGCGCTGGTACCGGTAAGTCGGCTCTCGCCCTCTGTGCCGCCCTGGAAGCCGTCCTCGAGCGCCGCGCCCACAAGAAGATCATCGTCTTCCGCCCAATCTTCGCGGTCGGCGGTCAAGACCTCGGCTACCTCCCAGGTTCCGAAGGAGAGAAGATGAACCCTTGGGGTCAGGCAATCTTCGACACCCTCGGCGCACTTGTCTCCAAAGAGGTTGTGAACCACGTGGTCGAACGCGGAATCCTCGAAGTACTTCCGCTCACTCACATCCGCGGACGCTCCCTACACGACGCATTCGTAATCGTGGACGAAGCCCAATCCCTTGAACGAAACGTTCTCCTCACCGTGCTCAGCCGTATCGGTCAAAACTCTAAGGTCGTACTCACACACGACGTTGCCCAGCGCGACAACCTTCGAGTCGGTCGCCACGACGGCATTGCTGCAGTCATCGAAGCACTAAAGGGTCAGGAGCTTTTCGGCCACGTAACGCTCATGCGTTCGGAGCGCTCGGCGATCGCAGCCTTGGTCACTGACCTGCTCGATGGCTAAGCACTAGGCTTATCGCATGGCTCAATACAAAGTACTAATCCCAGGCTCACCAGAACTCGTCGTTGACGAACTCGGCCTACGCAACCTAGCAATTAGCAAGAGAATTCAGGCAGGCACCCCAGTGGTCGATGTGGCCTCAGGCCAGACCTATCAGGCAAAACTAGTCCCAGGCGTATTCTCAAGCCGTGAGTGGCTAGTTGCCCTCCTGCTATCGATTTTCCTCGGCCAGCTAGGCGTCGACTCCTTCTACCTTGGCAAGACCGGCCAGGGCATCGGCAAGCTCCTCACCTTCGGTGGCTGCGGAATCTGGTGGCTTATCGACGTCATCCTCATCGCCACTCGCGCCGCCAACGACGCCGAGAACAGACCGCTAAGTTAAGGACCAGATGAGCAACCGTCCAGCTATCGAGGTAATGCTCGGAGAATACTTCGACGTTATGTACACCCAAGACATGGTCAAGTTTGACCGCGTCTTCCACACCAACGTCGTGCTCTACAGCGCTCAAACCGGTGAACTAAACCGCCGCCCCTACGACGTCTACCGCGAAGCCGTGGTCAACCGAGAATCGCCAGAATCGAAGGGTGAAGTTCGCAAAGACGAAATCCTTCTAATCGACGAAATCTCAGACACCGCCGCCATGGCTAAGGTTCAGCTCCAGATGTTTGGGGGAGTCATGCAGGATTACCTAACCCTCATTCACATCGACGGTCGCTGGCAGATCATTTCGAAGATCTGGGAGCGCGTCGGCGACCTAGCCTAGCGTCTGGAGACGTCAGACAACGCCCATTCACGGATCAATGTTGCGAGTGCGTATATAGTTCCACCAATCAATACGAGTCCGCCGATTATTGCGAAGAACACTGACACTGGTCCACCGCCGCCGAGCGCCATCAATCCCACGAGTACAGCGGCAATTAGTACCGTTATTACTGTAATTACGGTGTAAGACACCATCGCTCTAACCGCAAAGGTTGTCTTGTTTATTGATGCATTATTACGCCTTGTCTCGGTAATAAGTGTTTCAAGCAATGTGGCTATGCGGTCGTCGTTTACATACTGTTGTTGCGATGCTTCCGAGGATTTGTAGGTTACGTTCGAACTAGCTGTAGTTTTGCGAGGAGCGGTGTCTGCTGCCACGTTTGCAGCACAGCCTGGGCATCTCTTTAATACGGTGTGATTGTAAATACGACCACAGTCTTCGCATGGATAAACGGCATCTGCCATGAGTTCCCCCCTGATTAAGAGCAAGTACTTGTTGTGGAAAACTCTAAACGAGTTTTTCTAATTCGTTCTAGTTTTGGCGGATGTTTCCTTTGATTGGCATCGGGTATTTCGCCGTTACGACCATTCCCTTGGTGGTCTATGACCTTCGTGAGCGCAGGCTTCCAAACAAGATCACGATTCCTGGGTTGATAGTCACAATCATTTCGCTGGCGCTGACCTTGGAGTGGTCGAAGTTTCTTTTGGCGCTTGGAGTTGCTGTGGTTCTCTTTGCTGCTGGGCTCATGCTTTCAATCCGCGGTTGGATTGGCATGGGGGATGTGAAGCTGTTTGCCAGTCTTTCGCTTTTGCTGGCTTGGTTTGATCCGGCCCTGGTTTGGCAGGCGAGTCTCTGGGCGTTTGGGATTGCCGGTGCTTTTGTGCTGATTGGTTTTCTGGCTCGAAAGATAACGGCCCGGAGCACTATCGCTCTCGGGCCGTATCTTTTGCTTGGTTTTTGGGTTGTTGTTATTCAGCCGGCTTGGTCATCGATAGTACGTTGAGAGCCTTGTCGAGCTGTTCCATGGTTAGCTTGTCGCCGTCTACGTAGCCGAGTTCGATGGTTGCTTCGCGAACGGTGATGCTCTTGGCAACAGCGTGCTTGGCAATCTTGGCTGCGGCTTCGTAGCCGATGAACTTATTCAGCGGGGTTACGATGCTTGGGCTTGATTCGGCTAGAGCAAGTGCGCGCTCAACGTTTACTTCGAGACCTTCAACGGTCTTGTCGGCTAGCAGGCGCATGCTGTTGCTGAGAAGGCGGATCGACTCGAGCAGGGCGTTACCCATAACTGGGATGGCAACGTTTAGCTCGAAGTTTCCGGTGGCGCCAGCCCAGGCAACGGTTGCGTCGTTTCCGATTACTCGGGCGCAAACCATCATTACGGCTTCAGGAATAACTGGGTTTACCTTGCCAGGCATGATTGATGAGCCTGGCTGGAGGTCTGGGATGTGAAGTTCGCCAAGACCTGCGTTTGGTCCCGAGCCCATCCAGCGAAGGTCGTTGTTGATCTTGGTGAGGCTGACGGCAAGCACGCGAAGTGCGCCTGAGCCTTCTACCAGTGCATCTCTTGCGCCCTGCGCTTCGAAGTGGTTTCTGGCTTCGGTTACTGGCAGCTTGGTCTCTTCGGCAAGCAGGCGGATAACTTCCTGAGGGAAACCCTTAGGGGTGTTGATTCCGGTGCCAACTGCGGTTCCACCTAGAGGCACTTCGGCAACGCGACCGATGGTGCTCTCAACGCGTTCGATTGCGTAGCGAATCTGTGCTGCGTAGCCACCGAACTCCTGACCGAGGGTAACCGGGGTTGCATCCATGAGGTGGGTGCGACCGGCCTTGACCACGGTCTCCCAAAGTTTTGCTTTCTTTTCGAAGCTCTTGGCCAGGTGGTCGAGGCTTGGAAGTAGGTCGTGGATTAGTGCCGAGGTTACGGCAACGTGAACCGAGGTTGGGAATACGTCGTTGCTCGACTGGGATGCATTGACGTGGTCGTTCGGGTGAACCTTGTCGCCGAGGATTTCAGTTGCCAGGTTCGCTAGGACTTCGTTCATGTTCATGTTCGAGGAAGTTCCCGAACCGGTCTGGAAGATGTCGACAGGGAACTCGCCGTCGTGCTTTCCGCTGATTACTGCGTCGGCGGCCTGGGCAATTGCCTTGGCAACCTCAGGCTTCAAAACGCCAAGGCTGGCGTTGGCAAGTGCTGCCGACTTCTTGATCTGCGCTAGGGCGGCGATGTGAGCGCGCTCGAGGGTGGTGCCAGAGATCGGGAAGTTCTCCACGGCACGCTGGGTCTGGGCGCTGTAGAGGGCGTTTAGAGGTACTTTTACCTCACCCATGGTGTCGTGTTCGATGCGGTATTCCACGATGAAACCTTTCGTCTAGGCGATGTCGCCGTGCGTTACTAGGGGATGGATTTCTCCGAGAGCAAGCTTGTAGTTTGCTCCGACCACACCCAATTTACCTTCCTTTACCGCCTTGGCGATTAGGGTCGAGCGACTCAGCAGGTCGTCGATGGTGTCTTGGATGTGAAGTTCGGTGATGTCGTCGATGTCTTTCTTGCCGGCGGCGTAAGACTGGGTGACGGTTGGGGTAATTCGAGCCACGATGTTGTGAATGAACTCGCCCTGGCTAACCAGGTTGCCTTCCTTTGCGTCGATGGTTGCGCGAATCGCTCCGCACTCATCGTGACCTAGGACGAGGATCAGCGGAACCTTCAAAACTTCCACCGCGTATTCGAGAGAACCGAGGATGGTTTCGGCAATAACCTGGCCGGCATTGCGAACCACGAACAGGTCGCCGAGGCCAACGTCGAAGATGATTTCTGCCGAGAGGCGGGAGTCTGAGCAACCGAACAGTGCGGCGAACGGCTTCTGGATTTCGGCAACCGATTCGCGCCGGTCAACGTCTTGGCGAGGGTGAGCCGGTGCTCCGGAAACGAAGTGCTTGTTGCCTTCGAGTAGTGCCGCCCAGGCTTCCTTCGGTGTTTGCGGTCTTTGATAAGCCATTACTCTGCCCCCAGCTTTGACTCGATGGTCTTGGTGAAAGACTTGAATTCTTCTGGGCTGGCGTCGCCGTAGATCAGCACGGCGTTTTTGCCATACTGGGCAATCCAGATGATGTCGCGAGTTTTTGGAGGGTTGTGAACCTCAGGCGATTTGTAGATACCCCAGACGATCTTCGAACCAGGGTTGCTGTAGTTCTTCTCAAGAACAACGTCTTTGAGCGAAAGCGCCAACCAGGTTGGGTTCACACCAAACGCCTGGGTCATGCCGAGGTATTGGTTCTTCGGGCCAACGAAACCGGCTTCGAACTTCGGCACGGCGTCCACAGGGTTTTCAGACCACTTGGCCTGGTTGCTCCACCAGTCTTTAGGGAGGTCCGGGGCGATGACATTCTTTTGGCTGGCGTTCGAAGCCTGGGTGGCGATTGCCTGGTAGTCGATGCGAGGGATTCGCGAGCTGTCGTCGCGAGGCACGATCAGGATGATTACCAAAACCATGGCCACGGAGACCAGAAGCGAGAGCAGTAGGTTATTTACCGTCTGCTTAGCTCTGTGCTCTTTGGCCTTCTGGTCGCTCAACTACTTGTCTTTCAGAGCCTCATCGATTTTGGCTTTGGCTCCGGCGAGAAGTGCCTGGCAGTGTTTGGCCAGTGCTTCGCCACGCTCCCAGAGCTGCATGCTGCTCTCTAGGGTGGCCGAGCCCGACTCAAGTTCGTTCAAAACCTGGCCCAGTGCGTCGCGAGCCTGCTCATAGGAAAGCTTCGCGATGTCGTCGTTGTTTTTCTCAGCCATAATCACTCCAGTTTAATTCAGTTTGAGGTTGCTTCGATTTCGCCCTTGGCGAGGCGGATGTTTAGTTTGGTGCCGGACTTAACCTTGGAACCATCGGCAATCACATGACCTCCGGAGTCGCGAACCACCGAGTAGCCGCGATCGAGAGTTGCCTGCGGTGAAAGAGAGCGCAAAATACCGGCACTCGAGTTGAGTTCGGCTAGTTCGCGATCTAGGAAGTTCTCCATGGTGGCAATCACTTCGTTGAATGCAAGGTTCAGGTCTCGGTCTTTTTCTTCGAGGTAGGTGTAAGGGTTGGTGAGCACCGGGCGAGAAATCAGGTGAGAAAGAAGTTCGTCCTGGTGGTTCACATAACCCATGACGCGCTGCTCAATGCGAATGAGAGCGTCGCGGATTCGCTGGCGTTCCTCGGCCACATCTGGCACAACACGCTTGGCGGCATCGGTTGGGGTCGAAGCGCGAAGGTCGGCCACGTCGTCCAGGATTGGGCGGTCGGCTTCGTGACCGATTGCCGAAATGATTGGGGTCTTGGCGGCTGCCACGGCACGAACCAGCGCCTCGTTGCTGAATCCGTAAAGTTCCAGGAACGCTCCACCACCGCGCGCGATGATGATCACATCGACCTCAGGGTTGGCATCCAAATTGGCAAGCGCATCGATAACCTGCTGAGGGCTGCTCGGGCCCTGAACCAAAACGTGAATGGTCTCAAACTGGGCGTCTGGCCAGCGAAGCAAAACGTTTTGCTTCACATCCTTTTCGGCGTCTGAGTCTTTACCGGTAATCAAACCGATTCGGTTTGGAAGGAATGGCAGCGGCTGACGCTTGGATTCGTCAATTACTCCCTCGGCGCGAAGCTTTGCCCGCAGGGCTTCCAGGTCGGCATAGAGATCGCCAAGCCCCACCTTCTTGATTTGCTGAATTGAGAACTGGAACTTGCCGGTATTTGGGTTCACATCAAACTTGCCCTGAACCACAACCTTGTCGGCTTCTTGGAACGAATCGCGGTCGGCGCCAGTGCTAGCCCAAATCACAATATCAACGGCAGCCTTGCCGTCGGAGTCTCGCAAAGTGGCGTAGGTTCCCGAAGGGTAGTGCTTGAGCTTGATCAGTTCACCCTCAACCCAGATGCTCGGCCAGTCGCGCAAGCGCTCTTTGGCTCGAGTGTTGAGGTTGTGAACGGAAAGCGGGCTGACCTCACTATTGACCAGTTGGCCGCGCTCGTTCATTTTCGCCCTCACTGCCCGCAGGTAGAATTAACGGGTGGTTGAAATCAAGGATACCGAACAGGCCGGACACAAGAAGGTCTTACTAGCCTCCCCTCGAGGTTATTGCGCCGGCGTTGACCGCGCGGTAATCGCTGTTGAGAAAGCCTTGGACCACTACGGCGCTCCAATCTATGTGCGCAAACAAATCGTTCACAACATCCACGTTGTTTCCACCCTCGAAAAGCGCGGAGCAATCTTCGTCGACGAAGTGGACGAAGTGCCAACCGGCAGCATCCTGGTCTTCAGCGCCCACGGAGTTTCCCCTGCGGTTGTGAAGGCCGCCGAAGAGCGCGGGCTTCAAACCATCGACGCAACCTGCCCTCTGGTGACCAAGGTTCACCGCGAGGTTCAGCGCTTCGCGAAAGAAAACTACGACATCCTGCTCGTTGGCCACGAAGGTCACGAAGAGGTTGAGGGAACCGCCGGCGAAGCCCCAGAGATCGTTCAGATTGTCGACAAGGACGACTCCGTCGCCGCCGCCACGGTCCGCGACCCAAACAAGGTTGTCTGGCTTAGCCAAACCACTCTGAGCGTGGACGAAACCATGGAGACCGTGGTGAAGCTTCGCGAGAAGTTCCCAACCCTCCAGAACCCACCTAGCGACGACATTTGCTACGCCACCCAAAACCGCCAGGTTGCCATCAAGAAGGTTGGCGCAGCCAGCGATCTCGTGGTCGTAGTAGGTTCCGCCAACTCTTCCAACACCGTGCGACTCGTTGAAGTTGCCCTCCAGGCCGGAGCCAAAGCCGCCTACCGCATCGACTACGCAAGCGAAATCAAGGACGAATGGTTCGAGGGTGTTGAAACCGTTGGTGTTTCCTCAGGCGCATCGGTTCCAGAAGAGCTCGTTCAAGAAGTGGTTGATGCACTTGCCAAGCGAGGCTTCGGCGACGTTGAAACCGTTCAGACCGCCGAAGAAGACGTTCAGTTCTCACTTCCAAAGGAACTTCGCAAAGATCTCAAGTCTGCCGGTGAAGACACCAGCAACAAGACCAAGCGTTAGAAGTTAGTTACTTTAACCACAGAACCGTCGCGCGCGTAGGTCGTCCAAGTTCCAACCTGTTTGTCTTCGTCGAAAGTTCCGGCTCGCATCAACGAGCCGTCTTTTCGGTAGAACTCCCAGTAGCCGTGCATCTTGCCGTTTAGGTATTCGCCTTTAAAGCGAGGAAGCCCATTCTCGAAGAACGGGCTTCCTGCAGACATCTTTGAGTCCTTAGATCGACATCGACTTGCCGGCAGCACCGAGTTCGGTGGCTGCTTCGACAACGCGAGCCGACATGCCAGCCTCGGCTAGCTTGCCCCAGGCGCGTGGGTCGTAGTGCTTCTTGTTTCCAACTTCGCCGTCAACCTTTAGCACGCCGTCGTAGTTCTGGAACATGTGTGCTGCGATTGGGCGGGTGAAGGCGTACTG
>JBDKLA010000020.1:0-7346 GCA_039795835.1 Actinomycetota bacterium
GCTAACCACCGAAGACGCGGTTGCGGTTAGGCCACCGAACGAACGCTGCTTCACGAGCCGAATCCCACGTGCGCTGCCACGAGGCAAACCGCCATCAGTAGCACGGTGACGATAGACGCCCAGTCGCGGAATAGGAAGAGAACCGGGTCTTCATTCATCTGCCCGCGGAACGCCTTGAACCACATACGACCGATGAGATACATCACAAACGGAATGGCCAGCCAGCCGATCTCCGGAACCGCATAGGTGCTTCGAATCGCCGAGCTATCGAGATATAGAGCAAAGATCAGTACCGCAATCAAACCTGAGGACGCCCCGAAGGCCAGAATTAGCGGAAGGTCGGAAACCGCATAACCACGTCCTCCAGCAAGAACCCCACCAGATCGCTGCACGCCATCGAGTTCGGCGTAGCGCTTCACCCAAGCCAACGAGAGGAAGAAGAAGACCGAGAAGGCGAGTAACCAGAATGAAAGCTCGATGCCAGAAGCCAAACCGCCCGCGACCACGCGAAGCGTATACAGCCCGGCGAGAGTGATGCAGTCAACCAGAGTCACACGCTTCAAACCGAACGAGTAAGCGGTGGTGAGAACGAGGTAAACCAGTAGGGCGAAGAAGAATGGTAGCCCAACCGAGAAACCAATCGCCAGACCCGAAATCAGTAGCAGACCGGCAACCAGCAGACCGACCTTTGGTGCAATGAGCCCGGCCGCCATCGGGCGATTCTTCTTGGTGGCGTGAACGCGGTCGTTGGCCAAATCCTGGAAATCATTCAAAACATAAATCGAGGACGCCACTAGATTGAAAGCTGCGAAGGCAAGAAGAAGAGCAATCAGCTCACCCTGGTTTGGAATCTTGAACGAGGCGAACACCGGCACAAACAGCAGCAGGTTTTTCGCCCACTGGTGCACACGCAACTGCTTCAGCCAGTTATTCATCAAAGCCCTTCGAACCTTAGAAGTTTAACGAAAAAGCGGCCGCACTCCTAAAAGAGTGCGGCCGCAAATTCGCGAACTAGTAGGTAGCCTCGATGACCACGCGACGGTTCTTCGACTGGTCAGTTAGTGAAACCGGATCTACGGCTCCCTTCGCCACAGTCTTGTAGACCGCATTGATTCCCTTAGCCTTTAGGAAGTTCATCACAGTCTTGCAGCGATTCGCAGCCAGGATCAGGTTCGCCTTCTTGGCGGCGTCCGAGGTTACGTCGGTTTGCGTGTATCCGTAGATGGTTACAGTCTTTGCTCCCTTAATCAATGGAACCAACTGGTTGAGCGAAGTTACACCGCCATCGGATAGGTCGAAACTGAGGTAATCGAACAAGAAGCCTGAGAGGGTCCAGGTCTTGGTCTCCGTCTTGTCGGCAACGGCTGCGACTGAACAGCTTCCGTCGATAACGACAATCGCCGTATCGGTAGCGTCTGTGTCATCGGTTTTCTTACCACTCAAAGTCAGCGTCTGCTTTCCAGCTGCGACGCAAGTCTTGGCAGGCAGAGTGACGATTCGGCTGAACGATCCGTTCGAATCGGTAGTTCCCTTGACCAGAGATACCTTTGCAGATCCGATGGTCAGGTTGTATTCCGAACCTGGCTTCAGGCCGCCACCGGTGATAGTGACCTTCTGGCCGGAGAGCTTGGATCCGGCAACTGGAAGAACATCGATGCTGATACCAAACGGAGTGGTAACTACCGGTGGCTCATCGTAGATGTACTGTCCGGTAACCGAAGCGTTTCCAGCTCGTAAGGTTAGGTCGACCACTCCGGTTCCCGCAGGAGCCTTGAACGTGATTTCCGTACCAGTTCCGTTAACGGTGAACTTAGGCTTGCGAATGGTGACGCCGCCGATAATTACAGCGGTCACGTTTTCGAAACCGGTACCGGTAATCACGACAGTGTTGCCACCGGCTTCAGGGCCGTGGTTCGGGCTGATCGCGGTTAGGACCGGTGGAGCTGGGGTGATTACTAGCTTTCCGGCAACGTACTTATAAACGTTTGAGTACGCTAGGCCATCGGCAGCCGTAAGGTTACCTCCCGTTGCCACAATCTTGTATGTTCCAACCGCAGTTGGAGGGCCGCTGAGCAAGGTGGTTCCCTGGTAGTACTCGAATGTGAAACCATCGAGGTTGTCGCCATCGATCAATCCGGTCACAACTGCAGATGGTGAATAACTCTCACCAAACGCAACGGTGATATCGTCGGCAACCACAGACAGGGTCTTTGGTGCTGGATAAATCTTGATGGTGATGGATTCAACCGTGGTCGAGTCATCGTGCCATGCAATTGATGCGTTGTAGTTCGTCGACGCTGCCTGACGAGCCTCAATCACACAGTCACCCGCAGAAATCGCAGTTACTACCCCGTTAGCGTAAGAACACTTACCTGGAGTCTTGCTAATGACATCAACATTTGCGATCTGTGCCGCCACATCCGGAGTGGCGCCGTTTCGAGTGTCGGTTGTAGCCACAGTTACGTTGATGGTCTGGGTGTTACTGATAACCACTGAACTCAAAGCTGGGGTTAGTTTCAACTTGGCATCCGCCTTGAGAATCTTTCCACTGATGGTCAAATTCGGATTGGTAAGGATGTAGTTGTTCTTCCAAGAATCTGAGAGAACCAGAGGCGCAGCCAGGGTAACGGTCTTTCCCGAACCAGCATTGGGGTCGGAGAAAGTTGCACCAACCGAAGAAGATGGGTTCAAAGTAACCACGTCTCCGTCAACCGCGCCATTCAGAGTAATTTCTCCGAGGGTGGCGGCAGTGGTTCCGTCGTACACCTTCTCAACCTTGACCGAAGTTGCCGTTACCGACTTCTTATTGATGGTCAGCAAGAAAGTGTTGAAAGTTGGAATGTAGTAAACGCTTCGGTCTACTCCGCCGCTCATCATCTCGAAGCTAGCCACGCGAATTTCCCATGATGTTACCGAAGTATCGTCGCCGCCACAGGCAGATGGAGCAATTGCCACATCTCGTGGAAGACCCGAAATCCAGTTGGTTGCAGGGTTGGCCAGCGCACAGGTGCGGTTACGGTACTGCCAGGTGACACCGGTTACCGCATTTGCTGCTGCTGTCGCGGTGTAGGTGATGTCACTCGAAGAACCATTGGTTCCATCGCCAAGCTGACCCTTGTAGGTGATCGTGTTGGCGCTGCTTCCGCGAAGCTTTGGTGTAAAAGAAATTGCCTGTCCGTTGATGGTTAGGCGAACCGAGTTGGCGTTGGTTACGAGAGAGTACTTGTCTCGGTCGTAGGTTCCAGCACCAATGTTGGCACGCACGTAGTAGTCACCAGCAGCAATCGGTAGACCGTTGTGAACGTTACGCGACCAGGCGCCAAGGTTGTAGTCCTCCACGGTCTGCCACAGGTAGCCGTCCGAAGCCGGGACAAACGTTGTGTTCGGTAGTGGATCGGCGAAGGATGCGCCAGCGGTGTACGAGGTACCCGCGTTGATGGTTAGTGCACTCGTGCTACCTCCAAGGGTTGTGGTCACGGTTGCGTCTACGGCACAGGTCACACCGAAGGTCCTCGGCAGGAGTGACGAATCACTTGGCGTAAATACGACCGATTTACCACCCCATGGACTGGCCAGGTCGGTCGGCATGTTCGCAAAGTTAATGGTGACCGCATCGGCGGTCCAGGTGACCGCTGCCGAAGGCAAAGTCACGCCACCAAAGGTCACGGTTCCTGAGGAACCGAATAACGCGGTTCCAGAGGCAGTGAACTGGCCAGGGTTTCTTCCAGCAACAGCGCTCTTTAGGCACAGGCCCTTGCTTGGTGAGAATGTTGGAACAACCACACTGCTTGAAGGAACGGTTCCAACATACTGAATACCCAAATACTGCCTGGTTTGGTCAACGTTGGTCTTCACAGCAACCATGTACCAGTTGACCGGGGTCAAATCTCGTGGAGCTCGGAACGTGATCGAGGTCGCAGTCACGCTCTCAGGAATGATTGCCGTTCCATTCTCATCGTTGATGTAGACACGAGTCTTCGAGGCATCCGTTCCATTTAGCTTGGTTCCGGTGATTACGAATAGGTCGCTGGCATCCACCTGAGGATCGAATGTATACCGAGGTGCGTTACGGGTATTGGCTACAGCCGACTCAATCTTCGAAATCGTCATGAAGTCGGAAGCTGCGTTCACACCGAGAGCACGCGGCGCCACGGCCACAGCAGTTCCATTAGTTGGAACAACGCTGATGTCGTAGATTCCAGCGGTTCTGGCAGGCATCACGAAGGTAATTCGCGTGTCGGTGTAGCTGGTTGGAGTAACTACTGCGCTACCAACCTTTACCTTTCCAGAGGTTCCAAAACCAGTACCGGTAATACGGAACACTCCACCACCGGCTGGTGATGAAACTGCTCGAGAATAGGTTCCCTGGTTAACGATTCCAACGCCATCCCAGTCGATGTCTGATCTGAATGCAGTGATGGTTGGTCCTGTAATTACGACCGTTCCGTTATACGACTTCTTCGAACCGGTTGGGGTAATAACAATTGGCACCTGGCCGGCTGCGGCGTTTGGTACCGCAACGTTCGAGATTGTGGTTCCATTTGCAGTCGCGGTGTATGCCACTGCTGGGCGAGAACCAACCTTGATAGTTCCCGAGTTCCCAAAACCGACACCTACGATTGTGACCTTCGAGTTAGCAGCTGGTGCAGTCGACGCGATCGAATACGGAGTAATCGAGGTAACACCTGGAGTTGGTAGGTAGTTGAACGCAGAGTTTCTGGTGGTAATACCGGTAGGGGTTCCAACCACCACGTTCTGGGCTCCGGCAACATCTCCCGAAGGCAACTCAACCTGAAGTTCGGTTGCCGAGGACGAAATAATCTGAGCAACGTAGTCTCCGATGTAGACACCGGTTGAACCGCTTGAGAAACCAGTTCCCTTGATGGTGATGGTGTCTCCTCCGGCAAGACCAGCAGAGTCCGGGCTAACCGAAGTAATTACCGGGTTCGCGCTTGGAGCGGCAAGAGTGATTGAGCCGAGGAAGTCTAGGGCTCCACCACCTGAAGACGAGATGATGTTCAAATCCACAGCACCAGTCTTCGAGGTGTTGGCTGGAACCATCGCTACGATTTTGGTTGACGAAACGCGCTGAACCCAAGGCGACTTAATGCCGTCCATGGTCACGGTTGGCGTACCGGAAATTCCGAAGTTGGTTCCAGTTAAAGTCACCAATGAGCCACCGGTGTTTGCCACCGTGCTTGGGCTAACCGAAGTAAGCGAAGGCTTGGCGCCGTAGGTGTATTTGGTAGCTAGAGTGATCGGGCCGAAACCGCTGTTAAGGGTCATAGTGACCTGACCAGGTTTGATACCGGCGGGAACAACATATTCAATTCGGTCATAGCCATCTAGTTGATAACCATCTGAGCTGTTATAGCCGTTGCAGCTAACCGCGTACCAGTTAGTCGCAGCCTGCTGGCCATCGATAAATAGGTCTGCATACTGCTCGCGGTAATCGTTGCAGAGGTGCTGGCCCTGAAGACGGATCACGTTACCGCCGGTCAATGGACCTTTGGCAGGGGTGACCGAAACGTTCTTTGGAGTATAAGGAACAAAAGTCACACGCTTCTTGAGCATGATGATTGGCGTCGTGCCATATGCGTAATCGTAGTGTTCCATGATGATGTCGACCGGCTTGGTGGTTGACCAGATGTCTGGGTTCCAGTCACCACTCAGGCGCCAGCGACCCCAGTCTTCACCCATGCGCCATCTGGCCGTACCAATGGTTGCGCCGGTTACTGGCTCGCGAAGGTAAACGTTGACCTGCCCCTCGTTTGAAATACCAGGACCCTTGATGTCGAAGACGTCATTAAAAGTGATCTGGTCTGGGATTGTGTTCGAGGTCACCGAAGGCTCGTAAGCAGTAAGTAGATCCTTGTAACGAGATGTTGAAGAGCCATTCACATATGAGTTGTCTTCAGCCCATCCTTGGCAACTGCTGGAGAAGGTTACTGTGACCTTTCCAGTGAGATTGAACTTGTAGTAAGACTCTCCCGCGCGCCAAACAACAAGGATGGATCCATCGTCCTGAGGGTTGGCCATTGCGTAGTAAAGGTAGGAAGTTCGGAGTTCTCCGTTGTTGTCCTTGTACTCATACCAAGCAGAAATTCCGCATCGGTAGGAAGGCTCATAGAGGAACGCGTGCTTGAGCGTTGTAGTCACGTAGGAAGCTCCGGTGTTGGCGAAGCGGTTGTCGCTCAGGTTCACCAGCTCAACTTGGGTCATCACTTTGGATGAAACGTTGAATGTATAGGTGGTGGTCTTGGTGTTGTCGGCGCTGGTAACCCGAACGGTAGTCGACTGATCGGTTTTCGCCTGATAGGCAATCGTTAGATCAATGGAGCCGGTTGCGTCGGTTACAGTACCGGTCGGCCCAGTTACCCGAATACTCGCCGAAGAGTTCGCTGCGGTAAAGTTCCAGACCACTTCAGGTCTCGCCGCGAAAACGTCATAGTAGATACGTGTTGGAGCGAAAACAGTGTTGAGCGCGCTGTTGCTATCAACGGATACTGAACTCAGAGTCGAGTCATCCGACGCCGCAGTAGCACTGGCAGGAGCAGCACCCATTACCAATCCACCAAAGGTGAGGCTAATAAAGGTGAGAATTGCTAGTAACTTTTTCATGACTTCCAAACATTCGTATTTGCGCATACTGTGGCTCAAATCTAACACCTGAAAATTAGAGCGAAACTTAAACTCTTAGTCTTATTCCAGAGCCCTAGAAGGAGCGGCCATGGTTGAACTCAGAACGATGTCGCCGGAGCGTTACGCCGTCTGGCACACCCGGATCTGGGAGCTTTACGAAGCCGAACTCATCCAGTCGGGAGTGGCTGAGGAGAAGGCAAGAATCGAAGCCAAAGAGGGTTACGAACACAGCATGCCCAACGGCATCCTCGCCCCAAACAACTTCGCCCTAGGCGTCATCCACAACAACGAATCAATCGGCGTCGTCTGGTTGGTGAAGCAAAATGAAGACTGGTTCATCTACGACATCGACATCGACGAACCTCACCGCGGCAAAGGCCTAGGACGTCAGACCATGCGAGCAATCGAACAATTCGTGAAGGACAACCACGGACGCAGCATCGGGCTCTCGGTATTCGGCTTCAACGAAATCGCCCGCAACCTCTACGTCTCAGAAGGCTACGAAACTACTCGCTATCAGATGAAGAAGACTCTTTAGCAGCACGAATACGGCTTCGAATGGTTCCACCAACCAGGGTGATCACACCAAACGAGAAGAACCCAATAAACCCGTAGATGTGCTCATAAGCCAGTTGGGTGCAGGTCTCAAGACTCTGAATACCACTGCCGGCACAAACTGCCGGATCAATGTAGCTAATAAGAAG
>JBDKLA010000021.1:0-2546 GCA_039795835.1 Actinomycetota bacterium
CGACTTAGTTCTGCGGGAAGCCTAGGTTTATTCCACCGTGACTAGGGTCTAACCAACGACTGGTGATCGCCTTGCCGCGAGTATAGAAGTGAACACCCTCAACGCCGTGCGCCTTGGTGTCACCGAACGCCGAGTTCTTCCAGCCACCGAATGAGTAGTAGGCAACCGGAACCGGGATTGGCACGTTGATGCCGATCATTCCAACTTGAATCTCGTTCTGGAAACGGCGGGCCGCTCCTCCGTCGTTGGTGAAGATGGCGGTTCCGTTTCCGAATGCGCCGTTATTGATTAGTTCCACACCTTCGTCGTAAGACTTCACGCGAACGATCGAAAGTACCGGACCAAAGATTTCTTCGGTGTAAACCTTCGAAGACGTCGGAACGTTGTCAATCAGGGTTGGGCCGAGCCAGAAACCGTTAGCGTCGCCGTCCACGTTGATTCCACGACCATCCACGACGACCTTCGCGCCGTCCTGGTTAGCAATCTCGATATACGAGGCAACCTTGTCGCGGTGTTCGCGGGTGACCAGAGGACCCATGTCGCAGTTACGACGACCATCGCCAACCGTGAGCTTGTTCATGCGCTCAACGATCTTCTCAATCAGAGGGTCGGCAACCGGCTCAACGGAAACAACCACCGAGATCGCCATGCAGCGCTCTCCAGCCGAACCGAAGCCGGCGTTGATAGCCGAATCGGCAACTAGGTCTAGGTCGGCATCTGGAAGAACCAGCATGTGGTTCTTGGCTCCGCCAAGAGCCTGAACGCGCTTGCCGCGCTTGGCTCCCTGCTCGTAAACGTACTTCGCGATTGGGGTTGAGCCAACGAACGAGATCGCCTGCACGTCTGGGTGCTCCAAAAGGCCGTCCACGGCAAGTTTGTCGCCCTGAAGAACGTTGAAAACACCGTCTGGAAGCCCTGCTTCTTTCCAAAGCTTTGCCAGCCAGAGCGCAGCCGTAGGGTCTTTTTCGGAAGGCTTCAAGACCACGGTGTTACCGGTGGCAATCGCGATTGGGAAGAACCACATTGGAACCATAGCTGGGAAATTGAATGGGCTGATGATTCCAACCACGCCAAGTGCCTGCCGGGTTGAATAAACGTCTACACCGGTCGAAGCGTTCTCGGTGTAAAAACCCTTGAGCAGGTGCGGCATACCGCAGGCAAACTCAACCACTTCCTGGCCACGAGTGATCTCACCCATGGCGTCCGATAGTACTTTGCCGTGCTCGGAAGTAATGATCTCGGCAAGTTCACCTTTGCGCTCGTTTAGAAGCTCTCGAAACTTGAACAGAATGCCCTGCTTGCGAGCCTGCGAGTAGTCTCGCCACTCTGGGAAGGCCTTGGCTGCCGAGGCAATCGCGGCGTTGATTTCGGCCTGGTCGGCAAGCGCAACGTCCTTGGTTGCTACTCCCAATGCAGGGTCAAAAACTGGAGAAGTACGGCCAGATTTGCCGGCAACTTCGCGACCGTCAATCCAATGCCCAATGATGCTGTTCATACCTCCGAGCCTAGCGAAACAATTTGTAACCGAAGAAGAAGATGGTTTCGAAAAGTCCTAGTCTTAACCTGAATCTTTCCAAGAAGCGAGGACGAAATGGCCATTTACGACAACATCACCCAGGTAGTTGGAAACACTCCACTGGTACGTATCAACCACATCAACGAAGGTCAGGCTGAGATCCTCGCCAAACTCGAGTTCTACAACCCAAGCGCATCCGTCAAGGACCGCATCGGTATTGCCATGATCGACGCTGCTGAGCGTTCCGGTCAGCTAAAGCCTGGTGGGTCGATTGTCGAGGCCACCTCAGGTAACACCGGTATCGCACTAGCCATGGCAGGTGCCGCCCGCGGTTACAAGGTCATCCTCACCATGCCCGACTCCATGAGCAAGGAGCGTCGCACCCTGCTTCGCGCCTACGGTGCCACCCTGGTGCTAACCCCAGCCGCCGAAGGTATGCGCGGCGCAGTTGCCAAGGCCGAAGAAATCGCAGCAACCGAAGGCGCCCTCCCAGTTCGTCAGTTCGCTAACCCAGCCAACCCAGAGATCCACCGCAACACCACCGCCCAGGAAATCTGGCGCGACACCAACGGTGAAGTTGCCGCGATCGTCGCCGGTATCGGTACCGGTGGAACCATCACCGGTGTTGGCCAGACCCTCAAGGGTCTTAACCCAGACATCAAGGTCTTCGCTGTTGAACCAGCTGCCAGCCCAATCCTGAATGGTGGCCAGCCTGCCGGTCACCCAATCCAGGGAATCGGCCCAAACTTCGTTCCTGAAATCCTCGACACCACCGTCTATGACGAGGTCTTGGACGCAACCGCCGACGACGCCGTGGCCTGGTCACGTCGCCTTGGTGCTGAAGAGGGTATCCTCGGCGGAATCTCGTCTGGTGCAGCCATCTGGGGTGCGAACATCATCTCGCAGCGCCCAGAATTCGCCGGCAAGAAGATCGTCGTCATCATTCCGTCATTCGGTGAGCGTTACCTTTCGACTATCCTTTATAAGGACCTACTCGAAGAGAACTAAGGATGGCACGTGGCTCACTTCC
>JBDKLA010000022.1:0-12299 GCA_039795835.1 Actinomycetota bacterium
ACGCCCGGTTACATTCCGAACCCGGAAGCTAAGACTACCAGCGCCGATGGTACTGCAAGGGGGACCTTGTGGGAGAGTAGGACACCGCCGGACTTAATTTGCGAAAATGGCCACCTTTTTAGGTGGCCATTTTTGTTTTAACTAACATTTTGAAGGAGCTGCAATGGCAGATCAGGGTAGAAAGAAGCCAAACGGCCGCCCAAATTCGGGTGGTCGTCCTGGCGGTCGCTCTGTGGGACCACGTCGCGACGACCGGAATCCTCAATCGGCGCGCCCAGCTTGGCAGGAGCGCGTTTCGAATAACCCGGATCAGGCTTATACCAAGCCGAAAGCACCACCAATTCCTGACGAAATCACCTCGGCGGATCTCCCAACACCGCTTCGTGTTCAGCTAAAAACGCTTACCGAAGAGAATGCCGAGCAGGTTGCAAGACACCTTGCTATGGTCCGACTCCTGATCGACCAGGACCCCGAACTTGCCCTAGAACACGCTAAAACAGCGGCCTCTAGAGCCGGTCGCATCGCTTTTATTCGAGAGACTTTAGGTGTTACCGCCTACACCGCAGGGGATTTCGGCCTAGCTCTTCGTGAACTCTTGGCACATCGTCGTGCTACCGGTTCACAGGACCAGCTGCCGCTGATTGTTGATAGCGAACGCGGCCTCGGTCGTCCCCAGAAGGCCCTTGAAGAGGGTCGTTCGGTAGATCGAAACAAGCTCGAGCCTTCGGTGCGAGTCAACCTGGCTATCGCGCTTTCCGGAGCTCGCCTAGATCTCGGTCAAAATGACCTAGCGTTGGCCGAGCTTGAGATTCGCGAACTAGACCCAAGCCGAGTGTTCGATTACTCGGTTCCGCTGTTCTGGGCTTACTCAGACACCCTCGAGATTCTGTGCCGCGACGCGGAAGCCAGACGTTGGGCTGACCTTGCCGAGCGTGCCGAAAAGGCTCTAAACCCTGAGGCCACCGGTGAAGCTGAAGCAATTTCGGTTATTGAAGAGATTGAGATTCCACTTCGCCGTGACGAGCAGCGTGAACTAGACGAACGACGTGAAGCCGAAGCTCCAAAAGCTCGCAAGACTGAGGAACTAACTGAAGCCGAACCTAAGAATGAGGTCGTTTTGGACTTCGGCGATGGTCGCCCATCGAGCAGGAAGCCTCGCGAGGAAGACAAGCGAGACCGTCGTGGCTAAGCGTCTGATTGACGGTTACGATGCTCTATTTGCCGACCTAGACGGCGTGGTTTACGAAGGTGGTAAGGCCATCGAGTATGCCATCGAGAGCCTAACTTCACTTCAAGACGAGGGCCTCTCGATCGGTTACGTAACCAATAACTCTTCGCGCAAGCCTGAAACCATCGCAGAGCAAATTTCTGGGTACGGCATTACCGTAAAGCCAGAGCAGGTTGTTTCCAGCGGGCAAACCGGCGTCGAGCTTCTGAAAACCCTTGTTCCAGTCGGCGCCAAGGTATTGGTGGTTGGGGGAGAAGGTCTTCGCACCTACACTCAAGCTGGTGGTTTTGAACTGGTTGAAGATTCAACCGCGAAGCCAGACGCCGTAATACAAGGATTTTCTCCGGATGTCAGTTGGAAGCACCTTGCCGAGGCTGCCTATTCCATTCAGAACGGTGCCAAGTGGGTAGCCACCAACCAGGACTGGACCATCCCGCAGGAACGTGGAATCGCTCCCGGTAATGGAACGCTCGTTTCGGCAGTGCACACTGCAGTAGGTCAGCTACCATTGGTAGCCGGAAAACCTGAATTTGCCATTTTTGAGACCGCGAAGGCGCGATTCTCTTCCAAGCGTCCACTATTCGTCGGCGATCGAATCGATACCGACATTCTCGGTGCAAATCGCGCCGGCATCGATTCCGTGCTAGTTCTTACCGGAATTAGCCAGCCAAAAGAACTTTTGGCAACCAAGGCCGATTCACACCCGACCTTTGTGATCGCCGACCTTCGCGAATTGGAATTGCCATACCAGCAACCAAAACAGACCAAGTTTGGCTACACCCTGCGCGATGCCGAGGTGCAGTTGCTCGGCAATAGGGTCAGAGTTGTGTCCGGAGAACCGAAGAGCCTCGACGTGCTTCGCTGTGCTTGTGCGGTCATTTGGAATTCCGGTCAGGCGATTCACGCTCTCGATGTTGAACCAGCGATTTACGAATAGGCTAGAAGCATCATGTCAAACGAAATCGTCGAAGCCGTAGCCAGCGAACTGGCTCGAATTGCCGAACTTCCAGTAACGGAGCAGCCGGCCGCTTACTCACTCTTGCAGCAGCGATTGCAGCAGGTACTCGACGGTAAATCTTGGTCAGAGTAGACGTAGCTCTAGCCGAAGCCGGCTTAGCCAGATCACGTAACCAAGCGGCCGCTTTAGTGGAGGCGAACCGAGTCTTCATCAACGGTCGCGCGGCTCGCAAGGCATCCCAGGACGTTCCCGAAGGGGCCAAACTGGTTGTTTTAGAAGCCGTTGATTACGTTTCTCGAGCCGGACACAAACTAGCCAAGGCCCTCGATGTCTTTGGCGAACTCGAAGTAACCGGTAAGCAGGCTCTCGATGTTGGTGCTTCGACCGGTGGTTTTACCGACGTACTTCTTCGTCGTGGGGCCAGAAACGTTATCGCGATAGATGTTGGTCACGACCAGATTGTTCCCGACCTCCGCGACAACCCTCGCGTGGTGAGCATCGAAGGGTTTAATGCCAGAGACCTGAGCCCGGAAACTCTCAAGCAGGTGCTTGGCAGAACCGCTCCCGAAATTGAAATTGTCGTAGCCGATCTATCGTTTATCTCATTGACGCTGGTGCTCGATGGAATGTTTTCGGTCGCGCCAAATGCCGATTACGTACTGCTGGTGAAACCACAGTTTGAAGCCGGCAAGCATTCGCTGAACGCAAACGGCATTGTCACCGATCATCGGGCACGAGCGGCAGCCATCGAGCAGGTGGCACTACACGCCGAAAAACTAGGACTACGAATCGTAGACCTAGTGAAATCAGAACTTCCCGGCACCCACGGAAACATTGAATATGTCTTGTGGATGAGTGCAAAACGCGGGGATTATCTATCAAAATGGAATGAGCGGGTAGCCGCACTAACCAAGGAGGCGAAATGAGTGAACGTCTAGTTCTCATCGTCTCTCACACGCGTCGTAACGATGCCCTAAGCGCTGCCAACCAGGTAATCTCCCAATTGATCGCTGCCGGAATTACCCCGGTCTGCCCTGAAGCCGAGTTGGACGAACATCGCAACTATGCCGAAGGCACTCCGGCTGGCGCTCAGGGTATCGAAGCGCTGAAGGTCCTTGGTAAGTATTGTTCCATCGAGGAGCTCGAACTGGTCGTAGTTCTCGGGGGAGACGGAACCATCCTCAAAGCTGCCGAGCTGGTTCGCCAGGCTGCCACACCGCTACTTGGCATTAACCTCGGACACGTTGGATTCCTTGCCGAAAGCGAACGTGACGGTCTAGACGACGCGGTGAAGCGCGTGGTTGCCAAGGATTACCTGATCAAAGAACGTCTAACCCTAGACGTTGGTGTTTACGTTGATGGCACCGAAGTGTTTAGAACCTGGGCGCTAAACGAGGCGACCATCGAAAAGAGCTCGACAGAGAAGATGCTCGAGGTGGTCCTGGAGATTGATCGTAAGCCACTGACCAGCTTCGGTTGTGATGGTGTGATCATCGGCACCCCGACCGGCTCAACCGCCTATGCCTTCTCAGCCGGTGGTCCGATCGTTTGGCCGTCGGTTGAGGCAATCACCGTTGTGCCACTCAGCGCACACGCCCTGTTCTCGCGTCCACTGGTAGTTAGCCCGAGAGCCACCATCGCGGTTGAGGTGTTGACCCGAAGTAATGGTTCGGGGGTTCTCTGGGCCGATGGTCGCAGAACCTGGCACCTTCCACCGGGTGCGCGCGTAGAAGCTCGACGTTCAGACATTCCGGTTCGCCTGGCCAGATTCCGTCAGGGGCCTTTCAACGAGCGTTTGGTAAAGAAATTCTCCCTTCCCGTGGACGGTTGGAGAGGTCCGGTCGAGGGTAACTAAGTGATCGAAGAAATCTCAATTCGCGACCTCGGCGTAATTGCTGATGCGAAGCTTGAACTAGGACCAGGCCTAACCGTGCTCACCGGTGAAACCGGTGCTGGTAAAACCATGGTGCTGACCGCACTCGGCCTATTGCTGGGTGAACGCTCCGACAGTTCGGCCATTCGTCAAGGTCAAGACCAGGCATTTGTTGAAGGTCGTTGGTTTATTCCAAACCATGTTTCGGCTGCCGAATTGGTTGCTGAAGCCGGTGGTCGTGTTGACAACGGCGAACTAATTGTCAATCGCACCGTGGCTCGCGACGGACGGGCCCGATCCGCCGTTGGCGGAGCTTCGGCGCCGGTAAGTGTCCTTGCCGCCTTGGGCGAGCAGCTTGTTGCCGTACACGGACAGTCGGATCAGATTCGTCTAAAGTCACCGGTTGCTCAGCGTGAGGCCCTAGATCAGTTCTCCGGAGTAGCAAAGCTTTTGCAGAACTACCGCGAAGCCTACGAATCATGGCGTGCGGCCGAGAAACGATTGAGCGAATTGCAGTCGGCATCGGCAAGCCGTGAGGCAGAGTTAGTGTCTCTTCGCGAAGCCGTAGAAGAACTTGAGCGACTTCAACCGGTAGCTGGCGAAGACCAATCTTTGGCCGAGCAAGCGGAACGTTTAACTCACAGCGAAGAATTGAGAATCGCAGCCGCTGAGGCGCACGAATACCTGTCGAGTGAAAACGACGTGGACGACGCCATTTCACTGGTTGGTAAGGCGAGACGAGTTTTGGAGTCGGCTGCACAGCACGACCCAGAGCTCGGAAAACTTGCTGAAAATCTTCGGGAAATCGGTTTTCAACTTGGTGAGAGCGCTGCCGAGCTCAGCGGTTACCTCGCTTCGCAGGAAGCCGGTGGCGCAGCGGAACTCGAGCGTATTCAACAGCGTCGTGCCGACCTTGCAGCTGCGATGCGAAAGTATGGCCCAACTCTTGACGATGTAATAACTTTTTTTGAGACCGCTGGCAAGCGCCTGCTCGACCTAGACACCTCCGACGAGCAAATCAGCCAACTCGCTCAGACGCGCGATGAACTTTTCGCACAGGTTCAAGACCTCGCCTCGCAGGTTACTGCGGTGAGAAAGCATGCGGCGGCCAGGCTCGAACAGGCTGTTACCGAAGAGCTAAAGTCTTTGGCCATGGGTGGTGCAACCCTGGTGGTTTCGGTTACCGAAACCACCGACTATCAGGCTCACGGCGTTGATCAGGTTTCGATTCAGCTGGCTGCCTATCCGGGAGCAGAGCCTCGACCAATCGGTAAAGGCGCTTCCGGCGGTGAACTTTCGAGAATTATGCTCGCGATTGAGGTTGTGTTGGCCCGTACCGAACAGGCACTCACCTTCATTTTCGATGAGGTGGACGCCGGCGTTGGTGGAGCAGCTGCCATCGAGGTCGGTCGCAGGTTGGCTCAGTTGGCCAAGGTGGCCCAGGTCATTGTCGTGACCCATCTGGGCCAGGTGGCAGCCTTTGCCAATAAGCATCTTCGCGTGCTCAAGACTGTTGGTGACCAATACACGGCCTCCGACGTGGTTTCTCTCGAGGGTGAAGATCGCGTTGAGGAGATTGCCAGAATGCTCAGCGGTATGGCCGACAGCGACAGCGCACGCGCCAATGCGCGCGAGTTGCTGCAGCGCGCCAGTGAATACGCAAATCAGTAAATAAACTTGGGCGTTTCGCCTGCCTGTCGGTAACTTCGTACCCCTCGCGCTTGATAAACTTTTAATCCATGGCAGACACGCAGAACCATGGAAATGTACGACACATCTTCGTTACCGGAGGTGTAGCTTCGTCCCTCGGAAAAGGCCTAACTGCCGCCAGTCTCGGAAACCTACTTACCGCCCGCGGTCTACGCGTGGTGATGCAAAAGTTGGACCCTTACCTAAACGTTGACCCTGGCACCATGAACCCGTTCCAACACGGTGAAGTATTTGTCACCGAGGACGGCGCGGAGACCGACCTCGACATCGGCCACTACGAGCGTTTTCTGGACATCGAGCTTGCCCAGTCGGCAAACGTCACCACCGGTCAGATTTACTCTCGAGTAATTTCCCGTGAGCGTGCCGGTGAGTACCTTGGCGACACCGTTCAGGTAATTCCACACATCACCGATGAGATTCAGCGCCGTATGCGACTTCAGGCAACTGAGTCGCCAACCCCAGACGTGATCATTACCGAAATCGGTGGAACCGTCGGAGACATCGAGTCTCAGCCATTCCTCGAAGCTGCTCGTCAGCTCCGTCACCAGGTTGGCCGAGACAACGTGTTCTTCGTACACGTTTCCCTCGTGCCATACATTGGTCCTTCGGGCGAGCTAAAGACCAAGCCAACCCAGCACTCGGTTGCGATGCTTCGCAGCCTTGGAATCCAGCCGGACGCCATCGTTTTGAGAAGCGACCGCGAACTTCCAGAAGGCATCAAGAAGAAGATTGCTCTGATGTGCGACGTGGACTACGAAGCGGTAATTAACGCCGCCGATGCATCGAGCATCTACGACATTCCAACCGTGTTGAACAGTCAGGGCCTAGACGCCTACATTGCGAAGAAGATTTCGCTGAAGGTAGGCGAGGTTGACTGGACTCGCTGGAACAGCGTCCTAGATGCAGTTCACAATCCAAAGCACGAAGTGAAGATTGCTCTGGTTGGAAAGTACATCGATCTTCCAGATGCCTACCTCTCGGTTACTGAAGCGCTGCGTGCCGGTGCATTTGCGAACCAGACCAAGCTTCACATCAAGTGGGTTCCTTCGGACACCTGTGAGACCGAAGAGGGAGCTCGGGAACAACTCGGCGACGTCGACGGAATCTGTGTTCCAGGTGGCTTTGGTGTTCGCGGTATCGAGGGCAAGCTCGGAGCATTGAAGTTTGCGCGTGAAAATCAGATTCCAACCCTGGGTCTATGTCTAGGCCTACAGTGCATGGTCATCGAGTACGCTCGCAACAAGGCAGGACTAGACGGTGCCTCATCGACCGAGTTCGACGAGAACGCCAAGTACCCGGTAATCGCAACCATGGCCGAGCAGGTTGACATCCTCAAGTCGGGAGACCTCGGCGGCACCATGCGTCTCGGAACCTATGACGCAAAGCTAATCCCTGGTTCGATTGTCGCCTCGGTTTACGGTTCGACAGACGTCAACGAACGTCACCGTCACCGATACGAGGTCAACAACGAATACCGCGAGCAGATCGGTAACGCCGGTCTAGTGTTCTCGGGTACCAGCCCAGACGGACACCTGGTGGAGTTCGTCGAGCTTCCACGCGAAGTTCACCCTTACTACGTGGCTACTCAGGCTCACCCTGAGTTCAAGTCACGCCCGACCAAGGCTCATCCACTGTTCCAGGGCTTGATTGATGCAGCGCTATCTCGACAGGAAGCTTCGCGCCTGTTCGAGGTTGCCGATAACTAAAGCCTCTCGGTCATGTCGCTCAACCGACAGATTGATTCCTATCTACGGCATCTGACGATAGAGCGCGGCATGGCCAAGAACACCTTGGCTGCCTACCAGCGAGACCTGAATCGATACCAGGCGTACCTAGCGGAGCGTGGCATCGACGATCCAAAGTCCATCGCCAAGCAAAATGTTGCTGACTTTGGCGAGCAACTGGTAACCAAATACGGACTCAAAGCAACGTCGGTGGCCCGGGTTTTATCAGGAGTCCGTGGCCTCCACCGTTTCTGGTTGATGGAGCAGGTAACCGAGAACGATGTTTCGGCTACCATCAAGCCACCAAATCCTGCTAAACGACTTCCAAAAGCGATTACCCTCCACGAGGTGGAGCTCCTGCTGGATGCCGCCGGCCCAGATCCGGGCGACGAAGCTGCAATTGCGCTAGATCCAATCAAAGTCCGAGATCGCGCCTTACTCGAGTTGCTCTACGCAACTGGCGGACGAGTTAGTGAAATCGTAAATCTGGATCTCGATGACCTAATCGACAAATCGTTGCTTCGACTTTTCGGAAAAGGCTCGAAGGAACGCGTTGTGCCGGTTGGTTCATTCGCTCAGAAAGCCCTTGAAAACTACCTGGTTCGCGTTCGTCCAAGTTTGGCAACTCTTGGCAAGGGAACACCGGCGCTGTTCCTAAATCAGAGAGGCGGAAGGCTCTCGCGGCAAACCGCCTGGCAAATCATTTCTGACGCGGCAGAAAAGTGCGGTTTGAGCTCACACGTTTCACCACACACGTTGCGCCACTCCTTCGCCACACATTTGCTCGAAGGTGGCGCCGATGTTCGCGTCGTCCAAGAACTTTTGGGGCACTCTTCGGTAGCCACCACGCAGATCTATACTTTGGTCACCGTAGACGCGCTTCGAGAGATCTATGCGACAGCGCATCCGCGCGCTCGGCGGTAGGCTAGTAGCAAGATAATGCCCAGAAAGGGGGACCATATGGCAGCCGCAAATGCTGACAGCAGATTTCCAAAACCTAAGCCGCTAAGCAGCCACGGTCCGGCCCGCATTATTGCCATGTGTAACCAGAAGGGTGGCGTTGGTAAGACCACCACCTCAATCAACCTGGGTGCCGCATTGAACGAGTACGGGCGCAAGGTTCTACTGGTTGATTTCGACCCTCAGGGCGCACTTTCGGCAGGTTTGGGAATAGTTGCTCACGAGGGCACCACAATCTTCGAACTCATGCAAAATGAGGAGCTCAATCCTCACGATGCCATTCGAAAGACCAGCGTTCCAGACCTCGACGTAATTGCCGCCAACATCGACCTATCCGCCGCCGAAATGAACCTGGTGAACGAATACGATCGCGAAAAGATTCTCAAGCGGATCTTGAAAAAGGTTCAGGATGACTACGACGTAATCATCATCGACTGCCAGCCTTCACTCGGGCTACTAACCGTAAACGCACTAACCGCGGCTCACGGTGTAATCATCCCGTTGGCTTGCGAATTCTTCGCACTTCGCGGCGTGGCCATCCTCGAGGGAATCATCAAGAAGGTCCAGGCTCGCCTGAATGAAACCTTGGTGCTCGACGGAGTTTTGGCAACCATGTACGACTCCCGCACTCACCACTCGCGCGAGGTCATGGACATGCTTCGCGACAAGTTCGGCGACCAGGTCTTCCGCAGCGTAATCGCTCGAACCGTGAAGTTCCCAGACGCAACTCGCGTTGCCGAGCCAATCACCAGTTACGCTCCAACCTCCGAGGCTGCCGAGGCCTATCGCACCGTAGCCAGAGAGCTAATCTCTCGTGGCGGCGCCCCTTAACGAGGAGCTGACCGAAACTAAGTCCGGTTTTGCGGTCAGCCTTGGCAATTTTGACGGACCGTTCGACCTGCTTCTGAGCCTGATCTCTAAGCACGAGTTGGACATCACCGAGGTGTCACTTTCAAAGGTCACCGACGAATTCATCCAGTACCTAAAGCAGTTGGATTCCGAAGAAGAAATGGAGCAGGCGTCCGAGTTCATCGTGATTGCCGCTACTCTGCTCGACCTTAAAATTGCTGGGCTTCTTCCCAAGGGTGAAGTGGTCGACGCCGAGGACGTGGCTCTGCTCGAAGCGCGCGACCTACTCTTCGCAAGATTGCTTCAGTACAAGGCCTTCAAGGAAATTGCGTCCTGGTTCAACAACGCTTTCAACCTCGAGGGCTCAAGGCTGCCGAGAGACGTTCGCATGGAAGAGCGCTTCCGCGACCAAAAGCCGGAGCTGGTCTGGACCATCACTCTTCAAGAGTTTGCCAACCTAGCCCAGGAAACCATGACGCCGAAGGAGATTCCTTCGGTGGGGCTAACGCACCTTCACGCCTCCCGCGTGAGCATTCGCGAGCAGGCCGCCACGGTGGTTTCGATTCTGCGAAGCAAAAAGACCACCTCGTTCTTTGAGTTGATTCGCGAGGTCAAGGATCGCGCCATTGTTGTTGCCAGATTCTTGGCAATCCTGGAGCTTTATCGACTGGCAGCACTGTCTTTCGAGCAAGCCACTCCGCTGGGCGATCTTGAGCTAACCTGGCGAGCCGAAACATTCAATGAGGAACAACTAGCCGCCCTTGGAGCCGACTATGACGACTGAAAACACTAACGAGACTTACACCCAGGACGACCTGCACGGCGCCGTTGAGTCGATCCTGATGATTACCGACGCACCGATTTCACTGATTGCACTGGCAACCGCCCTCGAGCAGCCGGTGAATGTGATTCGCGACATCGTTGAAGACATCCGCAAGGACTACAACGGAGAAACCGGTGGTCGCGTTCGCGGGTTCGAGTTGCGTGAGGTCGGCGGAGGCTGGCGAATTTTCGTGCGTGCCGATTTCGACTGGGCAGTAAAGCTTTTTGTGGCGAACGAAAATCCAACCAAACTTTCTCAGGCAGCTCTGGAGACCCTGGCGGTCATCGCTTACAAGCAGCCAATCAGCCGTGGTCAGGTTGCTTCGATCCGTGCGGTAAACGTTGACTCAGTCGTAAAGACTCTGCTCAGCCGCGGCCTAATCACCGAACTTTACACTGACTCCGAGACCGGAGCGGTTAACTTCGGCACGACCGACCTGATGCTCGAGCTGCTCGGTATCAACTCGCTTGACGAGCTACCGCCGTTGAGCCCACACCTACCGGATGCGAACAGTGACTTTGAACTCTAATAACGAACCACAACGACTTCAGAAGGCCCTTGCTGCCGCAGGAGTTGCCAGCCGTCGCGCTTGCGAAGACCTGATTGTTCAGGGGCAGGTCAAGGTAAACGGCAAGCTGGTAACCGAACTTGGTACGCGCATCGATGTCGACAAAGACAAGGTGACCGTTCGCGGCGTTCCAGTTGTTTTCGATACCAACCGCGTTTACCTCGCTCTCAACAAGCCAAAGGGTGTAATCAGCACTATGGCCGATGAAGAAGGTCGCCCGGATCTGGCGCAGTTCGTCCTAGATTACGACCGAGTTTTCAACGTTGGACGCCTCGACGGTGAGACCACCGGGCTACTGCTACTTACCAACGACGGCGATCTTGCAAATAAGCTTTCGCACCCGAAGTTTGGTGTTGAGAAGACCTACGTGGCGATGATTCACGGCGTTGCCACCGAGGAAACCATTCACAAGCTGCTCAGCGGTTTTGAGTTGGAAGATGGTTTTATCAAAGCCGACCGCGCTCGAATTATCGATCAGTCCAAGGGTCACACGATGATTGAAATCGTGCTGCACTCGGGCCGCAACCGAATCGTCCGCAGAATGTTCGAGTTCCTCGGTCTACCTGTGGTCGACCTGGTTCGCAAGCAGTTTGGCCCGATCCACCTGGGCGGCCTCAAACTCGGCCACACCCGCCAGTTGAGTAAACTTGAGATTGGCGAATTGTTGAAGTTCTCCGAGGGAGTCAAACCTCGGACGCCTCGACCACGCGACAAGAATAAGGCGAAGAAAAGGCGATAGAGATGATTAGAGCCATCCGTGGGGCAATCCAGCTCGATGTTGATGAGCGTGAGCATCTGCTAAAGCTGACCGCCGAGTTGCTTTCCAAGATTCTTCACGCCAACGATGTCGACAACTCCGATCTCATATCGATATTCTTTACCGCAACCCCAGACATTCACTCCGAGTTCCCGGCGGTAGCCGCTCGCTCGCTCGGGCTTGGCGATGTTCCGCTGCTCTGCTTTGTTGAAATGGATGTTGCTGGCGCGCTTCCTAGAACCATTCGCGTCATGGTGAACGTCAACACCGACAAGGCCAGGGGAGAGATTCAGCACATTTACCTTCGAGGTGCCACTGCTCTGAGACAGGACCTTGCCCAGTGACCGCAAGGCTTCAGGGTCAGGTTCGAATTGTTGGTACCGGTCTAATCGGCACGAGTATCGGGCTTGGCCTAACTCGTCAGGGAGTACGAGTTACCCTCGAGGACGCTTCACCGGCAAACGAGCGACTTGCTGCCGACTACGGTGCCGGTAAGGTTGCCAGCCCCAGCGAATCTCCAGATTTGATTGTGGTTTGTGTACCGCCGGATGTTACCGCTCGAGTGGTTGCCAAGCAGTTGGCAACATTTCCTGACGCCGTGGTTACCGATGTTGCTTCAGTTAAGTCTCAAATCATCGACGAATTGGCAGCTTCGGCCGCCGATCTAAGCCGTTACGTTGGTTCGCACCCGATGGCCGGTCGTGAGCGTGGGGGCGCCGCCAGCGGTCGTGCCGACATTTTCATCGGTCGTCCCTGGGTTATTGCCGAACACGCCGAGGCGAGCCAAGCGGCCATGAAGCTGGTTGAAGAACTCGCTTTGGATCTTGGCTCTAATCCACTTCGGATGAC
>JBDKLA010000023.1:0-12956 GCA_039795835.1 Actinomycetota bacterium
TCCTGGTGGACGATCTCGCCCTTCTTCGAAGCGTTTAGGTAGTCTACGTAGTCCTCAAGGCCGCGCTCGTAGTAGTACTCGTCGCTGCGACCGCTGCGTTCGTCGGTGATCGAGATTCGCAGACCCTTGTTTAGGAAACAGCTCTGCTGGAAGCGAGCGCGAAGGGTTTCGTAGTCGTATTCAACGGTTTCGAAGATTTCAGGGTTAGCCAGGAACTCGATGGTGGTTCCGGTGTAGTCGGCTGCCTTGCCCTTGGCAAGCGGCGCATCTGGCACACCAATCTTGTAGCTCTGGTTCCAGAGGAAGCCTTCGCGGGCAACCTCAACCTTTAGCTCGGACGATAGCGCGTTTACAACCGAGGCGCCCACACCGTGCAGACCACCGGAAACGGCATAACCGCCGCCGCCGAACTTTCCACCGGCGTGAAGAATGGTTAGAACAACCTGAACGGTTGAGATTTTTTCGGTCGGGTGTTCCGAAACTGGAATTCCGCGGCCGTTGTCCTTTACGCGGATCCAGCCGTCTTTGGTGATGGTGACGTTGATGGTGTCACAGTGACCGGCCAGAGCTTCGTCGACCGAGTTGTCCACAATTTCATAGACGAGGTGGTGGAGACCTCTAGGTCCGGTGGAGCCGATGTACATTCCAGGACGTTTACGAACGGCTTCGAGGCCTTCGAGAACCTGGATATTTCCAGCGTCGTAGTTACTTTCAGCGGGTGTAGACATGCGCTTTGATGCTCCTTTTACCTAAGTTAGGCCCTCACAACTGCGGACAAAATATCCGACTTAAATTCGGGGTTGCTAACCTCTAAATTTTACTTCGAAAAGGAGACATTTTGGGGGAGGCTGAACTCCCTGATTTCCGCGTAATTACGCGGATTTTCGGGCCTACCCGTAGGTATCTCGAGGACCTCTGCCGGGCACCGAGCGAGGACCTCTTTTAAAGCTTGGGCTAGCCGGTCCAAGTAGGCGAATTTCAACAATTTCTAGGTCTGAAAAGTCGGCCTTTAGCCGATCCAAAATCGTGGACTGCATGAGGCGAAGTTGAGTAGCCCAGGCGGTTGATGCACACCGAACTGTGAGCACACCTTTGTCTAAGGTTTCCGGGGTCGATTTCGCGGCGGTGTCCTCGCCAACGATCTTCGCCCAATTATTGAATAGCTCGGCTTCGCCGAGTTCGGTGGTCCATTTGAAGTCCTTGATCAGGGAATCCAAGCTGGCCCCCGCAGTGAGCGGATCCCGGCCCTTGTCAAACGGTCTGGAGCCGCCGCGCTTTTTCTTCTCAATGATTCGCTTGGCGTCTCGGCTCAATCGGCCGGTTACCGCCTCGCGCATCTTCCAATAAAACTCTTGGGCGAAGTTATCGTTTTCAGACACGCTCCACCTCACCGTTAGATACCTTGAAAACCGTGGCCTTAAGGCTGGATGGAACATCTTCAGCCACTGCCGCGGTAATGATTACCTGTTCATTATCGGCGACCAGGCTGGCAAGTCGATCTCGTCTTCCGGCATCTAGCTCTGCAAAAACGTCGTCGAGGATCACCACTGGATCACCGGTTTTGCTTTCCTGGCTCAAGAGTTTGGCCGAAGCCAAGCGAAGGGCCAAGGCATATGACCAAGATTCACCGTGGCTCGCATAACCCTTTGCCGGAAGGTCTCCTAGCAAAAGCACGAGGTCGTCGCGGTGTGGGCCAATCAGTGTGATTCCGCGCTCCAACTCCTTGGTTCGTACCGCCGCTAATTTCTCTCGGTAAAGGTCGGGTACTTTTTGTAATTCGGCGGTTGTTAGGTATTCGAGTTCGGTGTCCTCGAAGTCGTCTACCACCTGGCTGCCAAGCAGTGAGCTCTTCATCAGAATGCTCGGCTCATTGTTGGTGATCGCGATTGCCTGGTAGGCCTCGGTTAGGTGTGGTTTGATCCGCTCGAGCAGGGAAAGTCTCGCTTGGACGATTTCGGAACCAAATTTCACGAGGCTTTCATCCCAAGCGTCCAGGGTGCTGAGTGCCGAACCCTTCGTTCCGGTTGCTCTAGCCGTTTTTAGTAGTGAGTTTCGCTGTTTCAGAACGCGCTCGTAATCACTGATAACACCGGCCATGCGCGGCGTGAACTGAACAAGCAACTGGTCTATGAAGCTGCGACGATTCGATGGATCGCGTTTGACGATATCGATGTCTTCTGGCGCAAAAACCACCGAATAGACCGTGCCCAGTACATCGCGCATCTTCGGGGTTGGTGACTGGTTGATTCGAAGCTGGTTCGGGTTGTCGCGATTTAGCTCCAGATCAACAATCACATCGCGGGTTTCATGTGAAACTTTGAGGCGAATAATGGCCCCAGCGGCATCCTTGTTGATCAATGGTTGGTAACCGGCAACTCGATGTGAAGAGAGGGTGCTCACATATTCGATTGCTTCGACGACGTTGGTTTTGCCCTGGCCGTTGAAGCCAACTAGGAGATTTACCCCGGGTTCGAACTCAATTTCCGTGTTTTTGTGGTTTCGGAAATGCGAAAGGGTGAGGTGTTTTACAAACATCCCTCACCCCTTCGACTGATATAGCTTTAGTTAGTCGGCCTTTTTAACTGCGTGGCCACCGAACTGGTTGCGCAGAGCGGCTACTGCCTTCATAGCAGGTGAGTCGTCTTGGCGAGAAGCGAAGCGGGTGAACAGCGACGCGGTGATAACCGGCATTGGAACCGAGTTAGCAATACCTTCTTCAACGGTCCAACGGCCTTCGCCCGAGTCTTCTACGTAGCCGCGGATGTTAGCTAGGTGTGGATCTTCCTCAAGTGCGCGCACTAGAAGGTCAAGTAGCCACGAGCGAACCACGGTTCCGCGCTGCCATGCAGCGAAGGTGCCGTGAACGTCCTTGATGATGTCCTTCTTTTCTAGAAGTTCGTAACCTTCTGCGAAGGCCTGCATCATTCCGTATTCGATACCGTTGTGAACCATCTTGGCGTAGTGGCCTGCACCAACGTCACCAACGTGAACGAAGCCTTCTTCGCGGTTACCTTCTGGGCGAAGTGCGTCGAAGATTGGCATTGCCTTCTCAACTAGAGCTGCGTCGCCACCAACCATTAGGCCGTAACCGTTTTCAAGACCCCAAACACCACCGGAAACACCGCAGTCCAGGTAACCAATACCCTTTGGGGCGATCTGTGCTGCGTGACGTGCGTCGTCGGAGAAGCGTGAGTTTCCACCTTCGATGATTAGGTCGCCGGCATCTAGGTACTGATCTAGCTCGTTGATTACGTCGTCGGTTGGCTTGCCGTGAGGAACCATTACCCAAACAACGCGTGGGGTTGGAAGTGCGTCAACCATTTCCTTGATCGAAGAAACATCTGGGTTGTTCTCAACACTGCGGGCGTAACCTACAACTTCAATTCCCTTGTTGCGGAGGCGCTGGCGCATGTTTCCGCCCATTTTGCCTAGGCCAATTAGACCAATTTTCATCTTGTTGCCTTTCTTGGTGCTTACTTAGATAACAGGTGTGGCTGGAGAACGTAGCGGTAGTCGTCGACATCCTTGTCATCTTTTGCGCCGTGGCTGGAAATTAGAACCGGGCTTGGTTTGTTTGGGTTGCCCTTGTTCATGAAGGAAATCTTGGTGAATTCGGTATGCACTCCGGCTAGGCCATCGATCACGTAGCGAGGACGAAGCTTGATCACCTTTGGCACGCCGTTCATTTCGATAGAAACGGCTTCGGATGCCTGAGCAACTTCGTTTTCCGAAGCTTCAAGAATCAGCTTGCCATCCTGGAAGTCGCACTTCATAGCCACGTCATTTTCAAGCACTAGACCAACTCGACGGGTCGAGTCGATTAGATCCTGGGTGTTTACGATGGCGAATTCCTCGATTGGCTCGCTAGGCAGGTGTTCCTTCACATCTGGGTAGCGACCCTTGATCAGCAGCGAAGTAATGGTGCGGTTGTTTGCTTTGAACGCAATTAGTCCGCGGTTTTCGTCGTTGTTGATAGCGAGAGTTAGTTCGCCCTGGTGACCGAAAGTCTTGGCTACTTCGGTAAGGGTGCGAGTTGGAACTACCGACACATAGCCAACTAGGTCAGGTTTTCCAGTCCATGGAACTTCCTTTACCGCCATGCGGTGACGGTCGGTACCGAGCAGCGAAACCGACTTCTCTAGAACCTCGAACAGGATTCCGTTGAGGGTCATCACGTGGTCGTTCTTGGCAACAGCTGGCACGATCTGGTGAACTGCCTTCGAGAAGTCTTCACCGGAAAGAGTGATTGAAGTTGCAGGTAGCTCTGGAAGGTTTGGGTATTCCTCAACCGGCATGGTTAGTAGGGCGAACTTCGATGGGCCACAGACTACCTGGACCTTGTTGCCATCTAGGTTTACTTCGATCGGTGCGTTTGGCAGCTTTGCTGTGATTTCAGAAAGCAGACGACCGGAAACCAGGACGCGGCCAGGAACATCAACCTTGGCCACAATCTCAACCTGAGCTGAAACTTCGTAATCGAAAACTGAAAGTCGAAGAGCATTTTCATCTGCTTCGATCAGGATGCCGTTCAGGATCGGCATTGGGATACGCTGCGGTAGTACGCGAACTACAAAAGATACTGCTTCGTTGAAAGCATCGCGGTTTACTTGAAACTTCAAGAGTTTGCCTGTTCTGTTAGCGGATCAAAGGTGAATTGGCTAGAAAGTCAATCTTGCCACAAATCTCAGACACTCGAATGAGGCAGTTATTTGTAATTCGTTTCAAATTTAAATATTTAAATAATCTTCTTCTTAACCCTTGTGGAAAGTGTGGATAACCGGCCCAAGCTCAAGTTTTTATTGGGAACTACAAGCGTGAAAGTTGTTAACAGGTCTGTGTATAAATCTGTGGAAAACTAATATCCCTGTGGACGGAATTCTGGAATTACACAAATCGTCCAGGATTGTTCATATGTTTTTGGCAATTATCGACAAGTTATACACAACTTATCCACAGTTTAAATTGTTAAAAATTATTTGTGCTTCGACTTGATGGTGTCGGTAAGGTCAGTAACCACGTTGTAGATCGCCCGGTCCTCGCTCATTAGCTCGGCGATCTTTTTGGTCGCGTACATCACGGTGGTGTGGTCGCGGTTTCCAAATAGCTGGCCGATCTTTGGAAGAGATAGGTTGGTCTGCTCTCTGCAGATATACATGGCCACCTGGCGAGCGGTTGCGATGTGGGCCACGCGCGAATTACCGGATAGGTCGTCCACGGTTAGTCCATAGTTGGCGGCAACGGCGTTCATGATTTCCACAGGGGTAATCATTGCCTCTTGGTTCAGTGGCGAACGGTCCTTCAAGATCGTCTTGACCAGGTTCATGTCAACCGGAATGTGGCTGAGGTTGGCGAAAGCTGTAATTCGGATGAGCGTTCCCTCTAGCTCGCGAACGTTACTGGAAACACGCTCGGCTATGTATTCAAGGATCTCGTCGGCCATGCGAACTTTCTCGATCTCCGCCTTTTTGCGCAAAATAGCGATACGAGTTTCCAAAGCCGGAGCCGAAACCTGCAGCATTAGGCCCATTTCGAAGCGTGAGCGCATGCGGTCTTCGAAGCCGGTGAGCTGGTTCGGCGACACGTCACTCGAAATTACAACTTGTTTGTTGTTTCGGTAAAGGTCTTCAAAGGTGTGGAAGAAGGTTTCCTGCGTTTGGTCTTTACCCTGGAGGAACTGGATGTCGTCGATTAGCAGAATATCTACCTGGCGATACTCGTTCTGGAACTCGTGAGCCTTGTTGTTAGCGATCGCATTGATGTAGTGGTTGGTGAACTCTTCGCTCGAAACATAGCGAACCTTGAAATCCGGGTAAAGGTTCAGAGCTTCGTTACCGATGGCGTGAAGTAGGTGAGTCTTACCAAGCCCAGAGTTTCCGTGGATGAACAGCGGGTTGTAGCTTTCACCGGGAGAGTTAGCCACGGCCCAGGCAGCAGCGCGGGCAAAAGAGTTTGATTCACCTAGGACGAAGCTGTCAAATGTGTAGCGAGGATTTAGACGGGTCTCGAAGTTGTTGGTGACTTGCGAGTAACCAGGGGTTTCGGTTCTTGGTTCAACGAACACGTCGGCCGGACCCTGATCAACAAAGGTCGGCTCAATGTTTGGGTTAGTGGTTACTCGGAACTGAAGTGTGCTGCCGGAATCGGTATTTAGACGAAGTGCGTCCTCGATGAATCCACGAATTCGCTGGTCGAGCATCGATCTTGCTAGGTCGTTTGGAACCTCAAGGTAAAGAGTTTCACCGATAATTCCCTGTGCTTCGGCCAATTCGATGAAGCCGAGCATCTGTGGAGTAATTCTGGAGTCGTGCTTGAGAATGTCGCGGGTGGTGCGCCAAAGAGTCTCTGTTCTAACTAGATCGTCCACGCACACCCCTTTCGTTTATTGGTATTCCACAGGTTATCCACAATTCTGAAACCTGTGCACAATTATGTGCATAACCTTGTGGACAGCTCAAGTAGTTATCCACAGGAGAAATCCACTGGAGTTATTCTGGTGAATTGCCAGTGCTAAATGCAAATCGAATCGGCGTGTCTTACGAGAAATTTCCAAAAAACCTGTATTTGAGAAAGTTTTTCAAAAAAGATCAACAAAAACTTGACCAAATACCCCTCGAACCCTTAGGTTTAAAAGGTTGCTCGGCATCGGATCTGGCCAAAACAACATTCAAGTCGAAACTTCGACACTATCCCAAAGATTCGAACCACAGATTTTGGAGTGATCACCAATGTCAAAGCGTACCTTCCAGCCGAACAACCGTCGTCGCGCAAAGACCCACGGTTTCCGTCTACGCATGAAGACTCGCGCCGGCCGCGCCATCCTGGCAGCTCGTCGTCGCAAGGGTCGCGCAGAGCTTTCGGCCTAACACCAGATAGACGGTGCTCGCACGCGAGAACCGGATCAAAACCGGCGATGAGTTTCGCCAGGTAATGAAAACCGGAATCAAAGTCTCTGGAAAAGCAACTGTCATCTACCTCAAGCGGGATGAGTCTCAGACTCATGCCCGCTTTGGTTTTATAGTCGGTAAAACTGTTTCTGGTGCCGTAGGTCGAAATCTAATCAAGAGACGCCTCCGTTCCATCAGTCGGGAACTCCTATTGACCAACCCAACCGGATTCGATCTAGTTATCAGGGCCCTGCCCGAAGCTAAAGAGTTCGAGTGGAATAGACTTCATCAAGAAGTGCTAGACAATGCCAAGGCTGCGTTTAGCAAATGAAGACGATTACGCGAGTAGTCGAATTCATCTGGCTAATACCCAGGAATGCAGTAGTTGCCTTTCTGTTGGGATATCGAAAGTTGATATCCCCGCTGTACGGCGACGTCTGTAGGTACTACCCAACCTGCTCGGCATACGGGCTAGGACAAATTCAGCAGCGCGGTGTCGTGCTTGGCTCGGTCCTTACGGTTTGGAGAATCCTGCGCTGTAATCCTTGGTCGGCCGGTGGCGTCGATCCTGTAAAGCCTGGATCGTCACACTTCAAAGTTTTGAACAACGGTTTTGTAGTACCTAAATAGAAAGTAAGTAAATGGATTTCTTTTGGCCAATCAAATGGGTCGTTGAAGCTCTACTCGTGGGTTTCCACGGTGGCTGGACCCTTCTAGGCTTTAGCGCCGACGACGGTCTAACCTGGGTTCTTTCGATCATCGGTCTAGTGCTGGTAATCCGTGCGGCTCTAATTCCACTATTCGTGCGCCAGATCAAGAGCCAGCGCAACATGGTTCTGGCTCAGCCAGAGCTCCAGGCCCTACAAAAGAAGTACAAGGGCAAGACCGATCAGGAATCGCGCCAGAAGATGGCCACCGAGCAGATGGAAATCTACAAGCGCACCGGTTCCAACCCCCTCAGCTCGTGTCTTCCACTGCTAATTCAGATGCCAATCTTCTCGAGCCTGTTCCTGGTGCTTTCTGATGCTCAGCACGGAAAGTTCATTCAGGGCGGCTTCTTGGACGCAAAGCTCGCCGCTTCGTTCGCAAACGCCAGCTTCTTCGGCGCTCCGCTTCACGAGTCGTTCCTGAGCAAGACCGCGACTACCGAAGTTCAGATTATGGCCGGCATCATGATTGTGGTCATGACGGCCACCCAGTTCATTACTCAGCGTCAGATCATCGCTAAGAACCAGAACCCTGCCAGCGTTCAGAACACCCAGTACATGCAAACTCAGAAGATCATGCTCTGGTTGTTCCCAATCATCTTCGCCATCTCGGGCATCAGCTTCCCACTAGGTGTTATGTGGTACTGGCTGGCTTCGAACTTCTGGACCATGGGTCAGCAGTTCGTGGTTATCCGCAACATGCCTACCGAAGGTTCCAAAGCATGGCACGATCGTCAGGCTCGCCTCGCAAAGCGCGGCAAGCTAACCACCTCGGAGAGCGCCGTTGCCGAGGAAGAAGAAGTCGTAAACCGTCAGCGCACCCAGCCGGTTGGCAAGCGCGGCAAGAAGCGTAAGTAATAGGAGAAACACTCATGAGTGAAAACGAAGAGACCGTATTAGAGCCAACCGAAGCACCTGAGGGCGCTGAAGTAAACGTCAAGGCACTCGAAGAAGAAGGCGACATTGCCGCCGACTACCTAGAGGAACTTCTTGACATCTACGACCTGGACGGGGACATCGACATCGACGTTCGCCAGGGACGCGCTTACCTAGAAATTTCGTCTGACCAGGACAGCAACCTGCGTCTAATTTCCGACCCAGACACCGTTGAGGCCCTTCAGGAGCTAACCCGCTTGGCTGTTCAGGTGAAGACCACCAGCTTTAGCCGCCTAATTCTTGATGTTGGTGGCTCGCGCCAGAAGCGCATCGACGAGCTAACCCGCGTTGTGAACAAGGTAATCGAGAAGGTTCGCGAGTCCGGTGAGCAGTCTCCGCTGAAGCCAATGAGCTCATACGAGCGAAAAATTGCCCACGACATCATTGCCGAGGCAGGACTTACCTCGGAGTCTGAGGGTGAAGGTCGCGACCGTCACATTGTGATCAAGCCGGCCTAATGTTTTTTGAGAGGGGCCGGGCTTGTTGCCCGGCCTTTTTCTTTGGAATGTTTCACGTGAAACATGGATGATTGATACAGATGAGTGAAGAAGTTTTTGAGCCGGAAGTAGAGACAACCGAGGCTGCCGCTGTTTTTGGCAATCGAATCGAGCTTGCTCGTGGTTACGCCAAGGCTTTGGTTCGAGACGGCGACCTACTTGGCCTACTTGGACCGCGCGAATTACCACGACTCTGGACCCGCCACATCCTAAATTCGGCAGTAGTCAGCGAGCTGGTGCCAGCCGGAAAAACCGTTGCCGACATCGGCTCAGGCGCCGGTCTGCCTGGAATTCCAATGGCCATTTGCCTTCCAAACAATCACTTCACCTTGATTGAGCCGATGGAACGCCGTTCCGAATGGCTTCGCGCACTGGTTGCCGATCTGGGTCTAACCAACGTAACCGTGTTGCGCGCACGCGCCGAAGAGGTCGGTGAGGTCTTCGACATCGCGACCGCCCGCGCTGTTTCGGCACTGCCAAAGCTTTTGAGAATGGTGGTTCCGCTGGTTCGCGACGGCGGTGAGGTAATCGCCCTGAAGGGATCCAAGGCTTCCGAGGAAATCGTGGAAGCCAAGCGCCTGCAGAAGAAACTAGGGCTTTCTGGGTTCGAAATCGTCTATGCGGGCAAGGAAGTTCTTGCCGAGCCAACTCTCGTGGTCAGAACTAAGTTAGTCTGATTTCGGGGAAGTTTTGGAGATACAAATGTCTGAGCAAGTAGTTGCAGAGGCCACCGCGGTGACCAAGGCAACCGTGGTACCGGGCCTAGGTTACCCTGCCGATCGGGTCGAGGTGAGCCCAGCTCCTACCGGCTGGCAGCACACGGTTTTGTCTGGGGAATTCACTAATGTTTCACGTGAAACATCGAAATAGCCATGAACGAATTTAACGACACTCCCCTAGCTCAGGAACTGAGCCAGAGTTTCCAGCGCATCAGCCAGATTGATCAGGCGGTGCTTCCTAAACCTGCCAACACCCGAATCTTCACGGTTTCAAACCAAAAGGGTGGTGTTGGCAAGACCACCACGACGGTAAACATCGCTGCGGCGCTAGCCAGCAAGGGCCTACGCGTCCTAGTTTTGGATCTCGACCCCCAGGGAAATGCCTCAACCGCTCTAAACATCCCTCACCACGCCGAAATCAGAAGCCTGTATGAGGTTTTGATGGGCGAAGCCGAGCTGGAAGATGTAATTCAGATCAGTTCTGAGCTTCCTGGGCTCTACTGCGTTCCCGCCACCATCCACCTGACCGGTGTTGAGATGGAAATGGCGTCGGCGGTGGCTCGAGAACAACGTCTCAAGACCGCAATTCACCGCTATCTCGAAACCACCATGACGCCGCCGGATTACATCTTCATCGATTGCCCACCAAGCCTCGGCCTACTAACCATCAACGCGTGGACGGCTGCCCGAGAGATTCTGGTACCAATTCAGTGTGAGTACTACGCACTCGAAGGTGTTGATCAGCTTTTGAAGTACATCGAACTGGTTCGAAAGCAACTCAACCCAGGTCTAGAACTCAGCACCGTTCTGCTCACCATGTACGACGGCCGCACCCGTCTCGCCGAAGAGGTTGTGGCCTGGGTTCGCGAGCGTTTCCCGCTGGTGACCCTCCAAGCAGTAATTCCTCGTGCAGTTCGAGTCTCCGAGGCCCCTAGCTTTAACCGAACCGTAATTACTCACGACCGCCGCTCACCGGGTGCCATCGCGTACCTCGAGGCGGCAATCGAGATGGCAAACAGAGGAGCACAACTTGGCAGATAAGCGCATTGGACTTGGTCGCGGCATCGGCGCACTGATCCCAACCTCGGACAACCCAAACGAAGCCCCGATTGACGTTTTCTTCCCTGCTGGCGGCAGCGCCGGAACCGATCTGGTTGCGGTTCCAGGAGCACGCTTCGGTCACCTCGACGTGAACTCGATTCGCCCAAACGCTAAGCAGCCACGCTCGGTCTTTGAGCCGGAAGCATTTGCCGAACTGGTTCACTCGATCAAGGAACTCGGTGTCCTGCAGCCGATCGTGGTTCGCTCGATCCCTGGCGAAGCCGGTAAGTACGAGCTGATCATGGGTGAGCGCCGTCTGCGCGCTTCCAAGGAAGCTGGCCTGGCCAAGATCCCAGCGGTGATTCGCGAAACCGCCGACGAGAACATGCTTCGCGACGCGCTTCTTGAGAACCTCCACCGCAGCGACCTCAACCCGCTTGAAGAGGCCAGCGCCTACCAGCAGCTTTTGGAAGACTTCGGCATCACCCAGGAAGAGCTCGCCAACAAGATCGGCCGCTCGCGCCCGAAGATTACAAACTCGATTCGCCTACTGAAGCTTCCAGCCGAAGTTCAGCGCAAGGTTGCCGCCGGTGTTCTTAGCGCCGGTCACGCTCGTGCCCTGCTAGCAATCGATGACGACGCTCGCCAGCTCGAACTTGCCAACAAGGTTGTCAACGAAGGCCTTTCGGTTCGCAGCCTCGAGGAAATCGTGTCGGTTACCAAGCCGAGCAAGACCGGTAAGGTTCGCCCGGGTGGCCGACAGGACCTATTCAAGGGATTGGCCGACCAGGTTGGCGATCACCTGAGCACTCGCGTGAAGATCGCGATTGGCAAGGGTAAGGGCACCATGACTATTGAGTTCGCTAGCCTCGACGACCTTAAGCGAATCATCAAGGAAATCGGCGTCGAAGCCGAATATTAGACCGAAAGTCTAGTTTTTAGCCACGCCCACGAAGCGCAGCTTCGGCCAGCGAGTAGTAAACCTCACCCAGCGAGTGACCGGCAGCCACAACCGCCTGCGGAAGCAGCGAAGTTTCGGTAAGCCCTGGCACAACGTTTGCCTCAAGGAACCACGGGGTTCCCTTCGAGTCCACGATCAGGTCAATTCGAGAAAGGTGTCGTAGTCCAAGCGACTCGTGAGCCTGAATGGCAACCTTCGCAGCACGCTCGGCAACGGCTTTGGTTAGTCGAGCTGGCACGTAGTAGTTGGTTTCACCCGCGGTGTAACGCTCCTGATAGCCAAAATGACCCGTAGAAGGCTCAATTTCGACCGCTGGAAGCGAAATCGGACCAGCGCCAAGGTCGATCACGCTAATCGCCAACTCGGTGCCCTCAACGTATTTTTCGATAATGGCAACGTCGCAGTAAACATAGGCGTCAATCATGGCGCGAGAGAGCTGATCCTGCTTACGAACGATGGTCACACCCTGGGCCGAACCCGAACGAGCAGGTTTCACGACCACCGGAAACGCTAGGGACGACGAAATTGCCTTCAAAACGCCATCGGCGTCCAATTCGCGGAACGATTCCTTCGGAAGCGTCACCGAATTTGGGGTTTGAATACCCACGGCGGCCACCAAAATCTTGGCAATCGACTTGTCCCAGGCCAAACGCGCGCCGTGGCCGGTAGCGCCAACAAACGGAACACCGGTCAGGGCAAGAATGTCTCGAAGTGCGCCGTCCTCGCCGGTTGCTCCGTGAAGGCAAGGCCAAATAACGTCTGGTTTGTCCTTCTTGATGTTGCTGAGTAGCGACGAATCAGGCTCGCGAATGATAACGCTGGCACCCTGCTCGATCAGAGCATCGGCAACGCGGCGACCAGACTTCAGTGAGATCTCACGTTCATGAGAAATGCCTCCGGCAAGAACCAGAATGCGCAATTTCCCGTTTTGTTTAGGTTTTGGAATCAATTTGCTGCTCCCTTCGTGCCGAAAGTATCGAGAAGCTCGGTCTGGAGGTTAATAACAGAAGCCAGACGCTGAATTCCCAGGCGAATGCGCTCAGGAGTTGGGTAGGAATAGCAAATTCTCAACTTGTTCTGGCCGGTACCATCGCCGTAGAACGCGGTTCCAGGGGTGTAGGCAACCAGTTCCTTCACGGCCAGCGGCAACATTGCCTTGGAATCAACACCATCCGGAAGGGTTACCCACAGGTAAAAACCGCCATCTGGTT
>JBDKLA010000024.1:0-3473 GCA_039795835.1 Actinomycetota bacterium
CGGTTTGGCTCGGAGATAGAAGTCGGCGATGTCTGAGTAGGGCTGCTCGGCAATGATTCTCTTAACCTCGGCTTCGCTCACACCTTTGACGTCGGTGAGCGCCATCCGTACGCCAAATTCGTGACTACCGGGGATTGGTTGCACCAGGAACTCGTCTGTGGATTTGTTTACGTCGATTGGTAGTAGCTTCACTCCCAGCCTTCTGGCTTCGGCGAGCAGTAATCGCCTCGGATACATGCCGGGATCGTGGGTTAGTAATCCGGCGATGAATTCGGTGGGGTGGTGGGTTTTCAGCCAGGCGCTTTGGTAGGTGGGAAGCGCGAAGGCTGCGCCGTGAGCCTTGCAGAAACCGAAACTGGAGAAGCTGGCCAGGATCGTCCAGACTTTTTCAACGGTCTCGCGGTCGTATCCGCGAAGGTTCGCTTGGGTTTTGAAGAAGCGCTCAACGCTCTGGGCGACTCTCGGGTCTTCTAGGCTGCGACGAAATTCATCGGCTTTCGCGAGGCCGCAACCGGTCATTTTGTCGAAGATGCGCAGCACGTGTTCGTGAAAGATGACCACTCCGAAGGTTTCCTGCAAGATAGGTTTCAAGTCGGGGTGAATGTATTCGGGTTTGGCAAAACCGTGACGACCGTCGAGGTAGGGGGCGATCATGTTGCCCTTCATTGGGCCCGGTCGAAACAGTGAAATCTGAATCGTCAAATCATTGAATTCGGTCGGCTGGTGTTTACCAGTCAGTTCGCGTTGTCCGGGGCTTTCAATCTGGAAAATGCCGAGCGTGTTTGTGGTTCGAATGAGTTCAAACGTCTTCTCGTCGTCCTTGGGGATGTCGTCAAGTTCGAGCTGCTGGTTGGTGGTCTTTTCAATCTCGCGAACCGCGTAAGCCATTGCGCTTTGCATTCGAACCCCGAGGACGTCTAGCTTCAGCATTCCCATCGGATCCATGTCGTCTTTGTCGTACTGGCTCATCGGCAAACCCATTCCACTCGGTTCAACCGGGGTTAGGTTCAGCAGGTTGCCGTCGCCGAGAATCACGCCGCAGGGGTGCATCGAAATGTGTCGCGGTAGTCGGTCGAGTCGCTCGGTGATGTCGACCAGCAGGTTGAGCTTTCGATCCGATTCGAGCGCAGCGTTCAGTTTGGCCAATTCCGGTTTACTCTCGGCGGCGTCGCGGAAGCGTCTGGCGCTGAACCGCCACATGTTTTTGGCAATCTCGTCGATCTCTTCGTCTTCGAGGCCTAGCGCAAGGCCGCTGTCGCGCATGGCTCCGCGACCTCGATACGTTGACTGCATCGAAAGCAGGGTGACGCGTTCGGAGCCGTAGCGTTTGAAGATGGCCCGATAGATGTCGTGGCGCCTTGCCGATTCAACATCGATGTCGATGTCTGGGAGGCTGGAACGCTCGGTGGAGAGAAAGCGTTCGAAGAGTAGGTCGTGCTCGATCGGGTCAACTCCGCTGATACCGAGTAGGTAGTTGGTGAGGGAGCCAGCGCCAGAACCTCTGGCGGCGATGCGGATCCGCATGTCGCGAATCATTTGGGCAACATCGGCAACGGTGAGGAAGTAGGTTGCGAAACCCAACTGGTTGATGGTGATGAGTTCTTTGCTGAGACGGTGTTTGACCTCAAGCAGTTTCTTTTCTTTGGCGTGTGGGTATCGCCAGTCGATTGCCGTGTGAGCTTTTTGCCAAAGCACCTCAAACGGATTTCCGTCGATACCGAGCAGTGCTTTTTCAGGGGTCTTCGGCTTTCCCCAACCGCAGTCTTTCTCCGGGTTGAGTTCGCACTTCTGGGCGAGCAGTTCGGTGGTGTCCAGTAGTTTTTTCGCCCGAGCTCGATCTTCGGTGATTTCCTCGGCGAGCTTGCGCATCATCTCGGCAGGTTTTAGCCAGCCCTGGGCGTTCGGTTGCGGTTCGAACGAACCCAGTGGTTCTAGGAATCGTGCGGCATCCAAAACGTCGGCGGTGAGGGCGTCGTCTGGGCTCAGGTAGCGAACCGCATTTGTGAGTACCGTGGGGATGCCGAGGTTATCGGCCAGTTGCAGCATGCGTCTGGCTTGGGTGAGCGAGTAGGGGGTTCCCGGTTCGGTGAGGTGGGTGGCAATCTCAACCGCAAGTGCTCCCTTGCTCGGCAGAGCTTTGAGCCACTGAATCAGGATTCCGGCAGCCACGGTACGGTCTTCGGTGAGTGTGGCCCGGCCGAAGTTGCTGTCTGGGCCTAGTAGGACCGTGGCAACCGTTAGCCCGTCGCGGTCAACGTGTTTCGCAAGTTGCTCGAGCCGGATGCCGATCTCTTTGCGCTTCACGGTGTTGGCTTTGGATACCAAACGACACAGTGCCGACCAACCGATTCCGCCATCGCCACCGTGAGCCAAAATCACGCAACGGGCGAGCGGTTCGTCCTGGTTGTTCAAAATGTTCAGGCTCACGCCAACAATCGGGTTGATCCCAAGCTTCAGGCAGGCTCCGATATGTTTCACAGCACCGTAAAGACCGTTTCGATCGGTAATCGCCAGGGCGCGCTCAGCCCTAGCTGCGGCGGCTTCCGCCATCAGCTCGGGCCTGGTGACCCCGTAGTGCCCCGAAAAAGCCGAGGCTACGTGAAGGTGCGTAAAGGTCACGGATAGACCAGAATCAGGCGCCAGTCGTCTTGGCCAACACGGTGAATTAGCTCGTACTGCTGGCAGCTTTTCTCTTGGAGATCGCTAGCCAGTAGGCGCCACATCTCAACTTCGATGATGTCGGTGCCGATGCCTCGCTGGGCGCGACTAGCTTCCTTCCACCACTCGCGTCTGGCGAACCAGCGCATTGGTTTATTTGCCACCAGGAAGTTGGCATTGCGCCATTTGAAACCGATTGGCTCGCCGGTGCCGTTTACCGCAACCGAGACCTTTTCATCTACGCGAATCATGCGTAATCCTTCCCTCAAGTTATTCGAACAAATGTTCGAATATCAAGAGTGTATGAAGGACCACCGACATTGCAAATCGGCTACGGCGTGTTGCCTAAATTGATTTGATTAGGGTCTCGTTATTGACCGAAACCTTGCCGACCTCGGACGAAACCGGCTGGAACAAAACCTCGTGCATAACCTCGTCGGAACCGGCAGCGGCTGCCTTCAAGAGGTCGAGATCGCCTTCGATGTGAGGGTCAACCCAGGCTTCAAAGGTGTCCGGGGTGAGTAGCACCGGGTTTCGGTCGTGAATGTGAGCGAGCTCCGGCGCGGTGTCCTTGGTGAGTGTGGTTGCCGAAAGCAGCCATTGACCATCGGCAGGGTTCTTCCACCACTCGTAAAGTCCGGCTAGGGCAAACATCCCCTCGTCGCCGGCGTGAATGTAGAACGGCTGTTTGGTTCCGTCTGGTTTGATCTGCCATTCGTAATAACCGCTGGCTGGGATTACGCAGCGACGGCGAACCACCGAATCTTTGAACGAAGGCTTTTCGAGAATCGTTTCAATTCGACCGTTGATCAGGG
>JBDKLA010000025.1:0-6635 GCA_039795835.1 Actinomycetota bacterium
TGACCGGGGCGAAGGCTTGGTTGGCCTGGCCGCCAACGGTTTGGGTTGGTGAGTCGCCGGTGATGAGTTCGGGGAACTGGTTTTCTAGTTGTTCAAGCTCTTTGAGGAGGGCGTCGTATTCAGCGTCGGAGATTAGAACCGTGTTGCCTTCGTAGTAGGCGCGGCGGTGAGCGTTGATTTGGTCAACTAGTTCGTTGACTCTAGCTTCCGCTTCGTCGTGGTTCATTCGTCTTCCTCTGGGGCAACTGCCGAGACGGTTCGTTCGATGGTGAACTGGCCGAGCACTCTGGTGCCGAGGTAGATGACGGCGGTTTGGCCGGGGGCTACTCCGAGGATTGGTTCGTGGGTTGTTGTTTTGAGTTCGTTATTTACGAGTTGGGCGATGCACTTCTGAGGTTCGGCATGTGCTCTTACCTGCACTTCGGCTTCGAATGGGATTTCAGGGTGTTCGGGGGCTTCGCCGCACCAGGTGAACTTGGTTCCGGCTAGTTCTTTGACTGCGAGTGCTTTTTGAGGGCCGACTACGACTTCTCTGGTGACCGGTTTGATCTCGAGCACGTAGCGCGGTTTGCCGTCTTTGGCTGGGCGTTCGATGCTGAGGCCTTTGCGTTGGCCAACGGTGAAGTTGTGGGTGCCGGAGTGTTCGGAGAGCACGTTGCCGTTGCGGTCAACGATCTTTCCTGGCTTTTCTTCAAGCTTCTCCCCGAGCCAGCCCTGGGTGTCGCCGTCTGGGATGAAGCAGATGTCGTAGGAATCTGGCTTTTGGGCGACTGCTAGACCTCTTGCTTCGGCTTCAGCGCGGATGGTTGCCTTGTCGGATTCTGCACCAATTGGGAAGAGCACGTGCTTTAGTTCTTCCTTGGTGAGAACGCCGAGCACATAGCTTTGATCTTTGGCGGTGGCTGGTGATCGGTGGAGTTCTAGGTTGCCGTCAATCTCTTGGATGGTGGCGTAGTGGCCGGTGCAGACGGCGTCGAAGCCGAGTGCTAGAGCTTTTTCGAGAAGGGCGGCGAATTTGATTCGCTCGTTGCAGCGCATGCAAGGGTTTGGGGTGCGGCCGGCTTCATACTCTTGGACGAAGTCGTCGACCACTTCCTGCTTGAAGCGCTCCGAAAAATCCCAGACGTAGTATTTGATGCCTAGAAGGTTGGAGACGCGCTGGGCGTCCATGGAATCTTCGATGGTGCAGCAACCTCGGGAGCCGGTTCGTAAGGTGCCGGCATTGCGACTGAGGGCTAGGTGAACTCCGACAACTTCGTGTCCGGCTTCAACGGCTCGGGCGGCTGCTACGGCGCTATCGACACCGCCACTCATCGCAGCCAAAACCTTCATAGGTAAATTTTACCTTCAGGGCTAGGCAGTTAGGCCGGCTTTTAGGGCTGCGCTGTGAACTTCTGGGAGCACGCGGAGGAACTCGTCGATCTCATCTTTGGTGGTGTCGCGGCCGAGCGAGATTCGAAGGGTTCCGGTGGCTTCCTCTTTGCTTCTGCCCATGGTGAGCAGCACGTGGGAGGCCCTGGCAACGCCGGCGGTGCAGGCTGAACCGGTGGAGACGGCGATGTTGTGCTGATCGAACAGGTAGAGCATGGAATCGCCCGAGCAACCGGGGAAGGTGAAGTGGGCTAGGTCTGGAACGCCTGGGGCTGAGCCTCTGGAGAATCTGGCGCTCGGGATGGCTCGGGTGACACCGGTGGTTAGGTAGTTGAGAAGTTCGTGGCGTGCCCAGCCGTCGGTGGCTAGCTTGCTCTGGCTCATTCGGGCGGCTGAGGCGAACGCTCTGGCTCCGGCGGCGTTCATGGTTCCGCCGCGAATGTCGCGTTCTTGGCCACCGCCCTGCTGGAGGCTCTGGAGTTTGGCGTTTCTGGCCACGATAAGTGCGCCAACACCAACGGGGCCGCCAACTTTGTGAGCACTGAGGCTCATGGCGGTGAGGCCTGGGAAGAAGTGGACGTCGGTGTGGCCGAAGGCAGCCACGGCGTCGGTGTGAACCGGGATATTGTGGATTTTGGCTAGGTCAACCACGCGTCTGAGGTCGGTGAGGACACCGGTTTCGTTGTTGGACCACATTAGTGAGATCAGTGCGACCTTGCCCTGATTGTCGTCGAGGAAGATGGCGAGTTCGTTTAGATCCACCACCCCGCGTTCGTCCACTTGAAGCCAGTGAACCTTGGCTCCCTGATACTGTTCGAGCCATTCGATTGGGTCGATTACGGCGTGGTGTTCGGTATAGGCGGAGACGATGATGTTGCGTTTGGGGTTTTCGTTCACCGCAGCCCAGTAGAGACCCTTGATGGCGAGGTTGTCTGATTCGGTGCCGCCTGAGGTGAAGATGACCTCCTGGCGATCCGCGTTCAGGATGCGGGCAAGATCTTCTCGGGCACCTTCGAGCATTGCTCTGGCTGACTGCCCCTGAGTGTGAATCGAACTCGGGTTACCCAGCTTCTGAAGATCCTCAACCATGCGTTCGGCGACCACGGGATAAATGGCCGTGGTGGCGGCATGGTCGAGGTAGATGGTCATGTCTCTAGCCTACTTTTTACTTGGGCTTCAGGGGTTATCGCATTGTTCGCCTATAGGATTTTCTTCATGTCTGAAACCCCTCTGATGCAGTCGACCACGCTCGGCGTGACTCTGCACGACGGAGGCGGTACTTTCCGCATCTATTCCGCGAACGCGACGTCGGTGAAGTTTGTTGTCGTGGATGCCGTGGACCCAAAAAGCGAATTGACCGTTTTGGAATGTTCGCGCGTGGATGGAGACATCTGGGAGGTCAGTTCTTCGCTGATCGCTCCGGGAGTTCACTACACGGTTCAGGTCGATGGACCCGAGGGTGTTCGAAACGGTTTCAACCCGTCGATCGACTTGATTGACCCATACGCCCGAGGTGTGGTTCGTGAGGGCCCACGCGACTTCCACAACGTGGTGATTGACCGCAGCTTCGATTGGCAGGGCGTTACCAAGCCGAACATCCCGATGGGTGAAACGGTTATCTACGAGGCACACGCTCGAGGGCTCACCCGTGGCAACAACGAGCTACCCGATGAACTAAAGGGAACCTACGCGGCCCTCGCTCACCCTTCGACGATTGCGCACCTCAAGAAGATTGGCGTGACCGCGGTTGAGCTGCTTCCGGTTCAGATGTTTATTTCCGAACCGCGTTTGATGAATATGGGCCTCATTAACTACTGGGGTTACAACACCATCAACTTCTTCACGCCGCACCACCGCTACGCAACCGCCGCAGCGATTGCCGCCGGACCAGACGCGATCGTACGAGAGTTCAAGACCATGGTTCGCGAATTGCACCGAGCCGGCCTCGAGGTCATCCTGGATGTGGTTTATAACCACACCGCCGAGGGTGGAAACCGCGGTCTGACCCACTCGTTCCGAGGAATTGATAATGCTTCTTATTACCGCGTGGACGACCTTGGAAATTACCACGACACCACCGGTTGCGGAAACTCGCTGAACTTTGCGAACCCGCGAGTGGTTGACCTGGTGCTTGATTCGCTTCGCTACTGGACCGAAGAGATGCAGATCGACGGATTCCGATTCGACCTCGCCACCACTTTGGCTCGCGATGCTGGAAACCAGTACGACCCGAATCACCCAACCCTTCAGGGCATGATTTCAGACCCGATTATTTCTACGGCGAAGCTGATTGCTGAACCTTGGGACGTTGGGCTTGGCGGCTGGCAGACCGGAAACTTCCCAGACGAATTCAGCGAGTGGAACGACCGCTACCGCGACAGCGTGCGCAGGTTCTGGTTGAGCGACATCGCCAATCACCGAAACTCGGGCCACTATGGAAACGGTGTTGCCGATCTGGCCACTCGCCTGGCTGGGTCGAAGGACATCGTCCACGGTTCTCGCGGAACTTCGGCGACCATCAACTTCATCACCGCCCACGACGGCTTCACCCTGCACGACCTGGTCAGTTACAACGTGAAGCACAACAACATGAACGGTGAGTCGAACCGCGATGGCACCGGCAACAACTACTCGTACAACTTCGGTGCCGAAGGGTTGCCTGCCGACGAGACGATTTTGGTGGAGCGTCACAAGATGATGCGAAACCTTTTGGCCACTCTCCTGTTTTCTTCGGGCGTGCCGATGATCACCGCCGGCGATGAGCGGGCCAAGACCCAGCAGGGCAACAACAATGCCTACTGCCAAGACAACGTGCTGAGCTGGGTCAATTGGGAGCTGAACGATTTCCAGGCAAACCTCGAGACCACCTTCGCGTTCCTCACCAAACTTCGTGCCGAGAACCCGTCGCTGAGACCAACCGATTTCGGAAATTTCGAAAAAGCCGAAGTTGGAAATGACCTCATCCGCTGGTACAACCGCGACGGCGGTTTGATGACCGATGACGACTGGAATTCATCCGAAACGCGCGTGATTCAGCGACTAACGGAACATTTAGACGAAAGCGGAAATCAGAACCTGACGCTTTTGGTAATCAACGGTTCTGAAGATTCATTCGACCTGACGATTCCTACCTGGGAAACTGCTTCCGAATACGAATTGCTTTGGAACAGCGCTGAAGAGGTGCCAATCTCTGATGCCAAATCATTCAAAGCTGACGAGAATGTTGCCATATCGGAATGTTCTGTGCTTCTTTTCCGTGCGCTCGCAAAGTAAATCAGCCTAAGTTTGTAGTGTGAGCAACACTATTGAATACCGTCACAACTCGCCATTTGGTCGCCTGCCGATCACCGAAGTTTCACCAGTGGTCTCTGGTGGACGCTGGCCGGCGAAGGGTTTCGTTGGCGAAGTAATCCCGTTCTCGGCGGTGGTGTTCCGCGAGGGCCACGACGCGCTTGGTGTTGAACTGCTGCTCACCTCCCCTTCTGGCAAGACTCAGACCATTCGCATGAACGAGGGCGCCCCTGGCTCGGACAGTTGGCACGCCCGAGCTTTGGTTGATGTTCAGGGCGACTGGACGTTCAGAATTCAGGCATTCAGCGATGAATACGGAACCTGGCACCACAACACCGAGGTAAAGCTCGATGCCGGTATCGACCAAGAACTGATGATGCTCGAAGGCATTCGACTATTTACGAATGCCGCCAGTGAAAAAGAGCGCAGCGCAGCCGATTCGAAGAAGTTGGTTGCCCTGGCCGAGACCCTGAGCGACAGCAAGCTTTCCTACAGCGAACGCCTGAAGGCTGCTGAGGCTCCTGAAATCCAGGCCGTTCTGGCAACTCTGCCGATTCGCAACTTGGTCACCCACAGCGAAACTTTCACGATCAAGGTTGAGCGAACTCTGGCTGGCTCAGGCGCCTGGTACGAGTTCTTCCCTCGCAGTGAAGGCGCGAAGTTTGACGCCAAAACCGGCGAATGGAAGTCGGGTACTTTCAAGACCGCAACTAAGCGTCTCAAGGCGGTTGCCGACATGGGTTTCCAGGTGCTCTACCTGCCACCGATTCACCCGATTGGTCGCGCTCACCGAAAGGGTCCAAACAACACGCTGGTTGCCGGCCCTCAGGATCCTGGTTCACCTTGGGCGATTGGCTCCGAAGCCGGCGGACACGACGTGGTTCATCCAGACCTCGGAACCGTCAAGAATTTTGAAAACTTTGTGAAGGCGGCAAACGAGCTAGGTATCGAGATTGCACTCGACTTTGCCCTGCAGGCTTCGCCGGACCACCCTTGGGTGAAGACTAACCCGGAGTGGTTCACCACTCGCGCCGACGGCTCGATTGCCTACGCCGAGAACCCTCCGAAGAAATACCAGGACATCTACCCGATCAACTTCGATAACGACCGCGACGGAATCTACAACGAAGCGCTTCGAATCGTCCGCCTCTGGATTTCCCGCGGAGTGAAGATTTTCCGCGTCGACAATCCGCACACCAAGCCGGTGAATTTCTGGGAATGGTTGATTGGCGAAGTTAATGCCGAGTACCCAGACGTAATTTTTCTCGCGGAAGCATTCACCCGACCAGCGATGATGGGCGCTCTGGGTAAAGCTGGCTTCCAGCAGTCGTACACCTACTTCACCTGGCGAAACAACAAGTGGGAACTAACCCAGTACTTCAACGAAGTGGCTCACGCCACCTCGGCCTACTTCCGCCCAAACTTCTGGGTGAGCACTCCAGACATCCTCACACCGTACCTCTCGTACGGTGGCGTGAACGGCCACAAGATTCGCGCAGCGCTGGCTGCCCTAGGTGGAAGCAACTGGGGAATGTATGCCGGTTACGAACTGGTTGAGGCCACACCTCGTCCTGGCGCTGAAGAGCACATCGACTCGGAGAAATACCAGTACAAGCCACGCGATTGGGCCGCTGCCGACAAGGCCGGAACCACCATCGCTCCATACATCACAAAGCTCAACGAGATTCGTGCCGAGCACCCTGCAATCGGGCAGATTCGCAACCTCGAAACCCATTCCAGCACCGACGACTCGATCCTGGTTTTCACCAAGCACCTGAGCGCTCAGCACTCGCCAATCGGCAAGGCCGACACGGTGATTGTCGTGGTCAACCTCGATCCAAACGCCGTGCGCGAAGGCGATATTTCACTCGACCTGTGGAAGCTTGACCTTGGCTACGACCAGCCGTTCAAGGTGACCGATCTGATGACCGGCGACTCGAGGCACATCAGCGCCAAGAGTTATGTACGGATTG
>JBDKLA010000026.1:0-4782 GCA_039795835.1 Actinomycetota bacterium
GAGCTTTCGTGAAGATCGTAGTAACCGGACTAGGCGCAACCACCCCACTGGGTGGCGACGTCAAGTCAACCTGGGACGCACTTCTTGCTGGAAAGTCGGGTATCTCGACTCTGCAGCAAGAATGGGTAGCCCAATACGAAATTCCGGTAACCTTCGCTGGCCAGGCTAAAGTCCCGGCCAGCGAGGTGCTCACCCCTCAGGAGTGCAAGCGACTCGACCCTTCGAGCCAGTTTGCGCTAATTGCAGCCCGCGAAGCCTGGGCTGACGCCGGCGCCCCAGAAGTGGAGCCAGAACGACTAGCTGTTGAGTTCTCGACCGGTATCGGTGGAGTCTGGACACTTCTTGATGCCTTCGACACGCTAAAGGAACGTGGTCCTCGTCGAGTACTTCCGATGACCGTTCCAATGCTCATGCCAAACGGTCCAGCCGCGGCAATCGGTATGGATCTGGCCGCCCGCGGTGGCGTTCGCACCGCCGTTTCGGCCTGCGCATCGAGCACCGAGGCAATCGCCAATGCGATTACTCGCCTTCAGTCCGGTGAAATTGACATCGTCGTAGCCGGTGGCTGCGAAGCTGCCATTCACCCACTGCCAATCGCCGCTTTTGCTGCCATGCACGCAACCTCTCGTCGTAACGAAGAACCTGAACTTGCTTCCCGCCCCTACGACACCGGCCGCGACGGCTTCGTCATGGGTGAGGGCGGTGGCGCACTGGTCCTCGAGACCGAAGAGCACGCGCTAGCTCGCGGTGCCAAGATTTACGCCTACCTCGTTGGTGGCGCAGTAACCTCAGACGCCTACCACATCACCGCACCAGACCCTGAGGGCTCGGGAGCGGCTCGTGCAGTTTTGGCCACTCTAAAGCAAGCGGAGGCCTCGCCTGAAGACGTGGTTCACATCAATGCACACGCAACCAGCACCCCGGTTGGAGACATCGCCGAGTACACCGCGCTAAAGCGAGTATTCGGCGATCACCTTGGCAAGATCGCCGTATCAGCCACCAAGTCATCCACCGGCCACCTGCTCGGTGGAGCCGGTGCAATCGAGGCAGTATTCACCGTCCTGGCATTGAAGGAGCGCACTGCTCCCCCAACGATCAACCTAGACAACCAGGACCCAGAGATTCCTCTTGATGTCGTTACCAGCCCTAGAAAGCTCCCAGACGGCCCAATCTTGGCAATCAGCAACAGCTTTGGCTTCGGTGGTCACAACGCCGTTGTAGCCTTCCGTAGCTACGAGTAAGACTCTTAAAAACTAATCGCCGGTACCGAATTGGTGCCGGGGATTAGTTTTTTGGAAATTTAGTGTGCGTGCTGTCCGCGAGAGTTCTCGAAGACGAATCCAACTAGAGCCACAATTGCCAATGGGAATCCAATGAAGAACAACCACCAACCAACTGCGAGCGATAGGAATACGCAAGCGCCGAACAGGCCTAGGAAGAATGGCCACCAGCTCCATGGGTTGAAGAAACCGATTTCCGAGTCGCCGTCTGAGATCTTGGCCTGCGGGTTGTCCTCAGGAACCGGACCCTGAGTGCGATGAGTCTTTCCAAGATAGAAAGCGATGAAGGCCGACATAATCGACAGCATCAAGATTGCAGCTGTACCAATAATTTCAACCTTCAGGTTGCCTAGCGACGGTCCTTCATCCGAAAGTCCTCGATAAGGCTCCCAAAGCCCCACAGTTGCATAACCTACTGCAGCTAACAAATAGAAAACTGCTAGGAGCCAAAATAGTCTTGCATTAGTGCGCATTGTTATGCCTTCTTCGCCGTCTTTTTCGTAGCAACCGAGTCGCTTGCCTCGGGGTGGTTGAGATCAAAGGCTGGGGCTTCAGATCTAATCACTGGGATAGAAGTGAAGTTGTGACGTGGGAACGGTGAAGCGGTTGCCCACTCCAACGAACGTCCGTAACCCCAAGGGTCGTTCACGGTTACCTTCACACCCTTGCGGTGAGTGATGTAAACGTTCCAAAGGAATGGAAGGAACGAAAGCGCCAGGATAACCGAACCAACGGTGGACACCTCGTTTAGGAAAGTGAATCCGTCTCCTGGAAGGTAGGTGGCATAGCGTCGGGCCATACCCTCAACTCCTAGCCAGTGCTGAACCAGGAAGGTGCCGTGGAAGCCAACGAATAGCAGCCAGAACTGAATCTTGCCGAGACGTTCGTTGAGCATCTTTCCGGTCATCTTTGGATACCAGAAGAAGATTCCCGCAAACATCGCGAATACAACGGTTCCGAAGATTACATAGTGGAAGTGAGCAACTACGAAGTAGCTGTCGCTCAGGGAGAAGTCGAGAGTTGGGCTCGAAAGGATTACACCGGTTAGACCACCGAAGATGAAGGTGGTTAGGAAGCCCAGCGACCAAAGCATTGGGGTTTCAAACGAAACCGAACCTCTCCACATGGTGCCGATCCAGTTGAACACCTTCACCCCGGTAGGCACCGCAATCAGCATTGTGGTGAATGCGAAGAATGGCAGCAAAACCTGACCGGTCACATACATGTGGTGTGCCCACACGGTCATGGACAACGCAGCAATAGCGATGGTTGCGTAGATCAGGGTCTTGTAACCAAAAATAGGCTTACGACTGAACACCGGCATGATTTCGGAAATAATTCCGAAGAATGGAAGCGCCAGGATGTACACCTCTGGGTGACCGAAGAACCAGAACAGGTGCTGCCAGAGCATGGCTCCACCGTTGGCTGGATCGAAGATGTGCGAACCGAACTTGCGGTCTGCGCCAAGTGCAAATAGCGCTGCAGCTAGTGGCGGGAAACACATGATGACCAGGATCGAGGTGACCAGGGTGTTCCAAACGAACACAGGCATTCGGAACATGGTCATACCTGGTGCGCGAAGGGTCAAGATCGTGGTGATGAAGTTGACCCCACCCATGATGGTACCGAAACCGCTGAGTGCCAGACCGAAGACCCATAGATCTCCACCGATGCCAGGCGAGAAGGTTGAGGTCGACAGTGGAACGTAAGCGAACCAACCGAACGACGCGGCACCTTGCGGAGTGAAGAAACCAGCAACGGCAATCAGGCTACCGAAGAAGTAGAACCAGTAAGCGATTGCGTTTAGACGTGGGAAGGCAACGTCCGGGGCACCAATCTGAACCGGCATCAGGATGTTTGCGAAGGCTGCGAACAGCGGGGTTGCAAACATAAGCAACATGATGGTTCCGTGCATGGTGAACAGCTGGTTGTACTGTTCCTTGCTGCCAACGATCTCAAGGCCAGGCATGGTTAGCTGCGCACGAATCATCAGAGCCATCACACCACCGATTAGGAAGTAGATGAACGAGGTGATCAGGTACAGGTAGCCGATTTTCTTGTGGTCGGTGGTGGTTAGCCAGTCAACCAGAATGCGACCCTTGTCGCGTGGAACAACCGGAGTTGATGGAGAAATAGTTGCAGTGGCCATTTGAATTAACCCTTGTTCTCTACTGGTGCGACAACGCCTGGCAGGTTCTGGTTTCTGCTGGCGTCAAGCGAAAGTTGACCAACCTGTCCGGCGGCCTTTAGGTCGGCAATGTGCTTCTCATAGTCTGCCTGGGAAACAACCTTGACGTTGAAAAGCATCATCGAGTGGAACTCTCCACAGAGTTCGGCACACTTACCTCGGTAGTCACCGATCTTGGTCGGAGTGAAGTACTCGTGGTTGGTCTTGCCAGGTAGGGTGTCCTTCTTGTAAAGGAACTGAATTACCCAGAATGAGTGGTCAACATCGCGCGAGTTCAAAATGAGCTCAACGCGCTTGTTTACCGGAAGGTAAAGGGTTGGAAGAGTTGACTCATCGAAGGTTTTGGTGTTGTTGTACTGAGCCTGGATTCCCGACTCGTAAACGTTTTCGTTGGTGTAGTTGAAGTCCCAGCTCCACTGCTTACCAATTACTTGAACGGTGACTTCAGGGTTATTTGGAGTCTCAATAACCTTCATGTCACGAGCGGTGAATGCGAAGAAACCAATTACCAAAATAAGCGGCACAACGGTGAACATCACTTCGATTGGGTTGTTGTAACGCATCTGAGCAGGAAGGTGGGTATCACCTTTGCGACGGCGGTAAACAATGATTGCCCAGAACATTAGGCCCCAAGAAATGGCACCGACACCCCAGAGAACAGCCCAAGAGATGTTCCAGAGGTTGGTGATGGAGTCGGTGTGATTGGTAACACCGATGCTGCTCGCAGGCAGAGGCATCAAAATTGCCGAACTCAGTTCTTCCTGAGTGCAGCCGGTTAGGAACAAGGTGGTGGTTGCAGCAGCGGTTGCTATTGCAACTCTTAGAGCACGCTTAGAAAGCACAGTCGACCCTTCGAATCGTTACTGATTTAGTCTACGCCCGCGGGCCTCGACGAACGGGCGAAAAACGCTAGAAAATTGGAAAAAATCTGCCCAATTAGCAGAAAGATTGACCGCAGGCGCAGGTCGAGGTTGCGTTCGGGTTGTCGATGACCAGACCTTGCTCGGTTAGCGAGTTCTTGTAGTCGATGGTGGAGCCTTTGATTAGCTCGATTGACATTGGGTCAACTACTAGTTCGTACTCGCCGCAAGGGAAACGCAGGTCGTCCTCGTAGAACTTGTCTTCGTAGGTCGGCTTGTATTCAAGACCCTGACAACCACCTGGCGCGGCTTCTAGGCGGATTGCTAGCTTCTCGTCGCCACCGGCTTGCTCCAAAGTGCTCGAGATCCAATCGACGGCTGCGTCGGTGATTTTGATTTCGTAAGTGGTGGTTTCAGACATAGCAAACTCCTTGAACTAATGACCCAATTCTAA
>JBDKLA010000027.1:0-4990 GCA_039795835.1 Actinomycetota bacterium
CCAAAACCAGGGTGGTGGGAGTTTGTAGGATGCCGAACTTTTCGGCAAGGTCCAGGCGGTGGGTTAGGTCTACCTCGATGTGCAGCACGCCGTGCGAGGTTTTCTCTAGTTCCTCGAAGAGCTTTGCGGTCTGCTTGCAGGTGGCACAGGTTTCGCTCGAGAACTGTAGGAAGGTGGTGTGTTCACCAAACGCCGTTACCGTTTTGCCGTCCTTGACGGCATCGAGCTTGGCCAGATCGATTTGAAGGCCATCCTTGATGCGCCTGGCGCGACCGGTGGTTGCCTTCCAAATGAGACCACCGATGGTAGCCAAAAGCAAGAGGCCGATTACGGCTAAAAGCTTGGCATCAAGAGGCATAAGTCAAGGTTAGACGGCATGGAAGCGACACCGTTAGTTGTTGCGAATTCTTACGCTGGGCTACAGGTATTCTTTCTTTGTGTCTGAAATCAAATTTCGTAGTGATGTAACCGTTGAACTAGTTCGCGCCTCGGCTGCCGACTCCGACGTGCTGTTCGCGGCTCGTGTGTCGACCCAGGGTGAGCAGACCCTCGAGTCTGCTGCTGCGAACGTTGATGCCGCAGAGAACGAGAAGGCCAACAAGGGTCTTATCAACTACCTGATGCGCGACCGTCACGGTTCCCCATTCGAACACAACTCGATGACCTTCTACGTTCAGGCACCAATCTTCGTCTTCCGCGAATTCATGCGTCACCGCATCGCTTCTTACAATGAGGAATCGGGTCGTTACAAGGAACTGAACCCGGTGTTCTACGTGCCAGGACCAGACCGAAACCTGATTCAGGTTGGAAAGGCCGGCCACTATGAGTTCCTATCTGGAACTGCCGAGCAGGTTGCCCTCGTTGAGCAGGAATCGCGCACCTCGTCGCAGCACGCCTACGAGTCTTACAAGCGCATGCTTGAGGCAGGTGTAGCTCGCGAAGTTGCCCGTATCGTGCTTCCGCTAAACATTTACTCTTCGATGTACGTGACCATGAACGCACGTGCGCTGATGAACTTCCTCAGCCTTCGCACCAAGCGTGAGGGCACTCATTTCCCTTCGTTCCCGCAGCGCGAGATCGAAATGTGTGCCGAGAAGATGGAAGAGTTCTGGGCTGAGCTAATGCCTTACACCTACGAGGCGTTCAACCAGCACGGTCGCGTAGCCCCGTAGTTTCCCGCTACGCTTTAGGTATGTCCGCGCACAACAAAGACCTCTTCGGTCAGGTATTGGTAGCCCTAGTCACGCCGATGACTGCCGAGGGTGAAGTCGACTGGCCTGCCACCGAGCGCCACCTGGACTACGTAATTTCAAACGGCGCGGACGGCGTGGTCGTCACCGGCACCACCGGAGAAACCTCCACTCTCACCGACGCCGAGAAGATCAAACTCGTTGAAGTTGGTAAGTCGGTAGCTGCCGGTCGCGCCAAGATCATCACCGGCGGTGGTTCGAACGAAACCGCTCACGCGATGCAGCTTTACAAGCTTTCCGAGAAGGCTGGCGCGGACGGCGTGATGATTGTCACCCCTTACTACAACAAGCCAACTCAGGCAGGTGTGCTAACCCACTTCCGGCTAATCGCCGATGCCACCGACCTTCCGGTAATTCTTTACGACATCCCAGGACGCGCCGGCATTCCGATTCACTACGAAACCATTCACCGCGCGGCCAAGCACCCAAACATCGTTGCCGTGAAGGATGCCAAGGGTGACCTGGCTCAGGCTTCGCGAATCATGAACGAAACCGACCTGATTTACTTCTCCGGCGACGACTCCAACGTCATGCCACACATGTCGATCGGCGCTACCGGCCTCATTGGTGTGACCGCAAACGTGGCTCCGGCCGCGTATCGCGACATGATCGACGCCACCAACCGCAACGACTTCCACCACGCGCTAACCGTTCACAACTCGCTCGAGCCTCTGGTTCGCGCGCTGATGACCCACGTTCCAGGAACTGTTGCCACCAAGTACGTACTTCACGCTCTAGGTCTCATCGACAGCCCTCGCGTTCGTCTGCCACTGGTTGGTCCGGAGGAATCCGAAGCAGCTCGCATCGAGAACGACATTTACGGTATCGCCAAGATTGCTGGCCTATCGTTCGAAAACTTCCGCCCAGACCGCAATGCAGCCGCCGGTGGTGCGCTGCCAAAGGTGGCTGGCACAACCAGATAAGGGGAACCCTTGGTTCTGACCCTCCCGGCTCCGGCCACGCTACAACCGAACACTCTCCGCATCGTTCCACTCGGTGGAATTGGCGAAATTGGTCGAAACATGACCGTGTTCGAAATCAACGGCAAGTTACTAATCGTCGATGTCGGGGTGCTCTTCCCTGAAGAGCACCAGCCAGGTATCGATGTGATTCTGCCCGACTTCGGTTACATTCGAGACCGCCTGCACGACGTCGTAGGAATCGTGCTCACCCACGGTCACGAAGACCACATCGGTGGAGTGCCTTACCTTTTGAAGCTCCGTGAAGACATCCCGCTGATTGGCTCAGCCCTAACCCTGGCCTTCGTTGAGGCCAAACTCAAAGAACACAAAATCACGCCGTACACGCTGGTGGTTCGAGAAGGCCAGCACGAAAAGCTGGGGGAGTTCGACCTCGAGTTCGTGGCTGTAAACCACTCGATTCCAGATGCCCTAGCGGTTCACATCAAGACCGCAGCCGGAAACGTGCTTCACACCGGCGACTTCAAAATGGATCAGATTCCATTGGACGGACGCCTGACCGACCTTCGCGCCTTTGCTCGAATCGGCGAGGCCGGTCTTGATCTGTTTATGTCGGATTCAACCAACGCCGATGTTCCAGGGTTTACCCCGTTGGAAAAAGACATCGGTCCGGTTATTGAGAACGTGATTTCTCGCTCAACCGGCAAAGTCGTGGTTGCCTCGTTCTCATCACACGTACACCGCGTGCAGCAGGTGCTAGATGCGGCTTATGCAAACGGTCGCAAGGTGGCCTTCGTTGGCCGTTCGATGGTTCGCAACATGGAGATTGCCGCCAAGATGGGTTATCTCAAGGTTCCCGAAGGTTCGCTAATCGACTACAAGCACGCCGGCGACGTGCTTCCGAACGAGATTGTTTACATGTCCACCGGTTCGCAGGGTGAGCCGATGGCAGTGCTTTCTCGCATGGCCAATCTCGAGCACGATGTTCAGATTGGCGACGGCGACACCGTGATTCTGGCGTCGTCGTTGATTCCAGGTAACGAAAATGCTGTTTACCGAGTAATCGATGGCCTCACGAAGCTCGGCGCCAACGTGGTTCACAAGGGCAACGCCAGGGTGCACGTTTCGGGGCACGCCGCGGCAGGGGAGTTGCTCTACTGCTACAACATTCTGAAGCCTAAGAACGTGATGCCGGTTCACGGTGAATACCGACACCTGATCGCCAACGGAAAACTCGCAGAGCAAACCGGTGTACCAACCGACAACGTGCTAATTACCGAGGACGGCTGGGTGGTCGACCTAAAGGACGGCAAGGCCAGTGTGGTCGGCGCCGTCGAGTGTGGGCTTTTGTATGTTGATGGTAAAACCGTCGGAAAAGTCACCGAGGAAGACCTCCAAGACCGCCGCGTGCTTGCCGAAGAGGGTTTCATCTCGATCTTCTGTGTGGTCGATGAGCAGGGTCGAGTAATCGTTGGTCCGGAAATCCGAGCTCGTGCCTTTGCCGAGGATGACCATGTCTTCGATGATGTGAAGCCTTCGGTAGCCCTCGCGCTCGCGGAAGCTGCCGGCGAGGGAGTTCGCGACACCTACGCCTTACAGCAGGTGATTCGCCGAACCATTGGAACCTGGGTGAACAAGAAGCACCGCCGTCGTCCGATGATTATTCCGGTGGTCGTTCGAGGGCAGTAACCTCCACGGTTTTGTCGCTTCCCGCGATTACCCTTGAGGCATGGCTGCATCACGACCAAGTTCTTCGCGCGGGGCGAAACCTCGCAAGCGCACCGCAACTAAACCCGCTGTGAAGGAAAGTTCGCGCGGAATTTTGGCGAGAACCTACCTGCTTTTCGCGCACGGCGTCGGCGCTGCAGCGCGCGCTTTCAGTATCAACAAGATCGAGCCAGAAGATCGCCGCGACGGCTTCCCATTCGCAATCTTTGTAGCCGGAATCATCGGTGCCTGGGTGGCCTGGTTCATGCCTTCTCCAAAGGGCTTTGGCCATGCACTCCACAGCTGGACTATGGGTCTCATGTTTGGAAGGGTTTCGCTGGCGCTTCCCGTGCTGATGGTGATTGTTGCCATTTATCTAATGCGCTTTCCGTCCACGGTTAAAGACAACGGCCGTATCGTCGTTGGGCTCTTCCTCCTTGTGGTTAGCGTTTCCGGCTTCTTCCACATTTTTGGTGGCACGCCAAAGCCAACCGACCTCAACTACAACGAAACCTTCACCAATGCCGGCGGTATTTTCGGTTGGTTGATTGCGACTCCGCTCCTGGCCCTCACGGTTTGGGCCGCGGTTCCACTGCTGGCACTGGTCGTCTTTGCTTCGCTGCTGATCACTACCAAAACAGCCCCGAGCCGCATCGGTGAACGCCTGCACCAGCTTCGCCTGTTCCTGTTTGGTGAACCAGCCGAGGAAAAGGCCAAGGACGAATCGGAGAAGACCGAAGAGGTCGACGACGCCTACGACGGCACCAAGGTTCCTTGGTGGCGCAAGGAAAAGAAGGACGTCGAAGAGCCTTTTGAAACCCCGGTTGTTACCGAGGTATCGATTGAAGACATCTTCCAGGACGAACCGGTTGCCGAGGTAACTTCGGTGGATACCACTCAGCGCACCGAGCCCATCGAAGTAATCGCCGAGGACGTCAAGGATGGTGAGCTTTTCCCAGAGCCAAACCTTCCGGTTGTGGTTCAAGAGAAGACCAAGACTAAGCGCCCTTACAACCTGCCACCGCTGACCATGCTGCCAGCCGGCACCCCACCGAAGGCCAAGACCGAAGCCAACGACATCGTGGTGAAAGCAATCACCGGTGTCTTCAACGA
>JBDKLA010000028.1:0-6410 GCA_039795835.1 Actinomycetota bacterium
GGAGATAAAAGAAAATCCCGGTCCTCGTGAGAAGGAACCGGGATTTCGTGCACCCCCTGGGACTTGAACCCAGAACCCACTGATTAAGAGTCAGTTGCTCTGCCGATTGAGCTAGAGGTGCATGTTGTTTTTGGCAACGAGATACAACATTACCAAAGGTTTATTGGCAAGGCAAACGCTAGAGTTTTTATTATGACTAAGCCTCCGGTATTGAAAACCTTCCTCTGGTTCCCTGGCAACATGCAAGAGGCATTGGACTTCTACGTTGCTGAATTGGGGGCTGTGATTCACGGCGAAAATCGTCCTGGAGGAAAGCTTTTCACCGCTGACTTTTCGATTGCAGGGCACTCGTTCCTTGGAATGAACTGGCCTGGTGGTCCTGATTTCAATGACTCGATTTCGTTAAGTTTGAACGTGGACGGTCAGGAAGACGTTGACCGCTACTGGGATGCGATCACTCGTGAGGGCGAGCCGGGTCAATGTGGTTGGTGTAAAGACAAGTGGGGTGTCACCTGGCAGGTTTCACCGATTCAGATGCGCGACTACTTGGAGAGCCCGGACCCTGAAGTGGCAACCTACGCCAACGAGGCACTCATGAAAATGAGCAAGATAGTCATCGCTGACTTTGTGAAACATTAGGCTATTGGTATGAGCGACGTGCGTTTAGAAGCAGGAGCCAAGGCTCCGTCATTTACCCTCCCAAACCAGAACGAAAAAGCTGTAATGCTGGCATCGTTGGCAGGCAAAAAGGCAATTGTTTACTTCTACCCAGCCGCGGCAACCCCAGGTTGCACCAAGGAAGCCTGCGACTTTGAAGAGTCACTGAACGTGTTCAAGAAGTCGGGCTATGAGGTTGTAGGAATCTCGCCTGACAAGCCAGCCAAGTTGGCTAAATTCGTGAAGGATCAGAACCTGCACTTCGACCTACTTTCCGATGAAGAACTAACCGTGCACAAGTCATATGGTGCCTACGGAATGAAGAAGCTATACGGCCGCGAGTATGAGGGCGTGCTTCGTTCGACTTTCGTGGTTGACGAGTCTGGAGTCATTACTCTTGCTCTCTACAACGTCAAGGCCACTGGTCACGTTGACATGCTTCGAAAGCAGCTAGGGCTCTAGTCCTCTTTGAAAAGTGCGTTCACCTTTTTAGTGAGCAGCAGGATGAACGTTGCGCCAGACACGGCGAAAATGAAGATTGCCAGCGGGTAGTTAGCGAGCTTGCCATCCATAGTTCCATAACCGAGGCTGATCTGAATTAGCTGCCAGAAGATGATGGCTGAGCGACCCCAGCGCTTGAGGTTGTAGAGAGCGAAGGTTGCAGCAGCGAGGAAAACTGTGGTCAGTGCGAAAAGCGCGGTGAGCATTGCTACAGCAGTGAAGACCTTGGATTGACCGCTGAGCAGACCCCAGAGGAAGAATGCGGTGACTGCCGCTGAGACGGCGGTTTCGATGGCTGCGACCACTAGGGCGACGTTGAACTGGATCGGTCTTTTGAGGTTCATCGAGGTCGTCCTAGAAATATTGGGGGTTGATTCGGGAGTGCTTCTGTGAAACGATTTGAAGAGGAAACAAAGGTTTCATAGCTCTAAAACAAGAGTAAAACACCGTGAAGTTTCTACCCACTCAAAGCCTTAGTTGATTTGGCTTTTTGGAAAGATTTTCGTTCTAGAAAAAGGAAATATCGCATGGATATGCACTGGCAAGATGACGCGAGATGTCTCACCGAAGACCCAGAGCTATTCTTCCCGGTTGGAAACACTGGGCCAGCGGTAGACCAGATCGATCAGGCCAAGGCAATCTGCCGTGAGTGCGCTGTTTCAACCAGCTGCCTCGAGTACGCCATCAAGGAAAACCAGGACACTGGTGTTTGGGGCGGTCTTTCCGAAGACGAGCGTAAGTCGCTCAAGCGCAAGTACGCCCGCGCACGTCGCGCTAGCTAAGCGGGATTTCAACAACAACTTTCGTGCCGCCTTCTTTAGGCGCAAACCAGTTGATGTTTCCACGCAACTCACCCTCGACCAGAGTTTTCACAATGCTTGTGCCAAGGCCTTCCTGAAGCTTTCCTTCCGGGAGGCCTTTGCCGTTGTCGGAGACGGTCACGGTAAGTTTCTTGCCCTTGCGCTCAGCGTTCACGTGAACCACTCCTGATCGTTCGGCAAGACCGTGTTCCACGGCGTTGGTGACAACCTCGGTCATGGCCACTGCAAGGCTGGTGGCCTTCTCGCTCTGAAGCTGACCGAACTTGCCGTCGATGATGGTGTTGACTGTGGTGCCCACGCTTGCAGCCACCTCGGAGGTTAGCTTCAGCACACGGTCGAAGACTTCGTCGAAGTTCACTTCCTGGCTGAGTCCAGCAGACAGGGTGTCGTGAACCACAGCGATTGCAGCCACACGGCGCATGGCTTGTTCGAGGGCTTCCTTGGCTTCGTCCGAGTCGGTTCTTCTAGCCTGAATTCTCAGCAGGCTGGCAACGGTCTGCAGGTTGTTCTTCACGCGGTGGTGAATTTCGCGAATCGTGGCGTCCTTGGTGATGAGTTCGCGCTCTTGGCGTCGAAGTTCGGAAACGTCGCGGCAGAGCAGGATTGCGCCGGTGCGCTGGTTGTTCTTCTTTAGTGGAACAGCTCTCAGGCTCAACGCCATGGTTGGGCTGTAGGCATCGGCTCGCCAAGGAGCTCGGCCATTTACCACTACGGCGAGGTTTTCGTCGGCTCTGAGGTTCTTGCCAAGAGAGGTTTCCATGGCAACCTGCAGGTTTTGACCGACGAGCTCGCCGGATACGCCGAAGCGGTTGAACGCACTCAGTGCGTTTGGGCTGGCGAAGGTGACCACGTCTTCCTGATCGAGGATGATTAGTCCGTCGTTGGCTCGTGGAGCACCGCGGGTTGAGCCGGTGGTGTTCTGGAAGTCAGGGTAGGTTCCCTCTTCGATCATTTCGAGAAGTTCGTTGCCAACCTTACGGAAGTTGATGCGCTGCTTGGTTGGCTCGCGAACCTCGCTGAGGTTGGTGTGAACCGTGACCACGGCAATCGGGTCTGAGAATTCGTTCACGTTGGCCTTGAGTCGGCGACGAACCGGAACCGCACGAACGCGCATCGAAATTCCGTCGTAGATATCGGGAACGGCTAGGTCCTGGTGCTGGCCCGAGGTAAAGGCCTTGGAAACCTGGCGCGACCAGAGTTTGGCAGGATTCTCCCCCACGATGTCGCGGTAGAAGATAGTTCCGGCGCTTGAAGGGCGCGCATGGGCGACCGCGATGAAGTTGGAGTCCTCTTTGCTTTGAACCCAAAGCACGAGGTCACAGTTCACGAGGTCGGCAACCATTTGCCAGTCGCCGATGAGCAGGTTTAGCCACTCAACATCCAAGGCCGGCAGTTTGCCGCGCTTGGAGATGATCTGGCTCAGGGTGGTCATTCTAAAAGTTTATTCGCCAGCGAAAGTATTGCCGCCCTTGCCGGGGCTTTCCGGCGTGCTAGGGCCAGCGGAAGGTTCTGAGCCTCGGCCAACTGCAGTGCCGGTTCATCGTTGGGTATGTAGCCGAATATGGTTTCTCGCGTGAGTGTTTTTATGGCGGCAGCCAGCTTCGGGTTGGGGTCTGAGCGGTTGAAGATAATCTTTCTGGTTTTTTGTAATTCGTCCAACTGGTTGAACAGGTTCAGGTAGCGCGACACCGAAAGTTGGGTGCCATGGATGATTGAGATGGCTTCGGTCGAAAGCGCCAGAGCCGTTCTTGTGGCTGCATTTCTGGTCGTTGGGTGTTCGGCTCCGAGAAGTTTGTCTTCGAGCGGTGAGGCTAGGTCGGCGATGATTACGTCGTGGTTGAATTTGGCAACGCCTAGGAGTTGGGTGATGGTTTCCGGAGTGATTTCTGGCCACCTCGTTGGGCTTGCTAGGCCTTGGAGGAGTTTGAGTTTGTTACCTCGGTATTTGATGGTGATGCTTAGCCGCTCAAGTTCTTCCGGAGTGAATCGCCCTTGACGAATGAGTCTGGCCGCTCCCGCTAGGCCGGCGGTCCCCTTGTTGATTGGCAACAGGGTTGCCAGCGCCGGAGCGTGTGTATCTAGGTCGAGCAGCAGCACTCGTTTGCCGAGTAGCGCAAGTTCATAGGCCAGATTCACGGCCAAGGTGCTTTTGCCGGTCGAGCCGATTGGGCCCCAGATCGCGATGAATTTAGGTTCGGTATCGATGGCCACCCGGCGACGTTGCAACGGTCGGTCTTGAACCAGGGTCATTCAATATCGGCAACGGTTTCGTGAAGAATCAACGAAAGTTGAGAGTTTGAATCGATTGCTGCCAACAGGCTCTCTAGGTATTCCTCACTCACTCGAAGCTCAACCGATGTCGTGCTTTGAGCCATGGTGTTGGTGTTCTCAATGAGAGTGACTAACGCCTTGAAGGCTACCGGTTCTGGCGCTGTGGTTGATAGCTGAGCTTGCTTGGTGGCCCAAATATCAACTCGGTCGCCAACGTTTATAGCCTTCGGCATTGGCCTTAGGTTGTTCAGGCGAATCGGGAAAAGTTTCTCCTCGCTTGGCGCGAGATCGTTTTTCGGAATAAGTTGTCCCTTTGTCAGAGATTGTTGAATTACAAAACCCTGCTTTGGATTACTGAGGTAATTGCTGGCGATTGCACCCAGGGGAAGTTGGGCACGCTTCACATCTGCCACGGTTAGCGTTGCTCCTGCGGGCAGGTCTCGGGCGGCGATAAGCACTTCCTCTTGTGAGGGTGCGGTGGCGGCTACTACTGCTATCGAACCCACCGTGACGACTAACGCCGAAACCGAAATTACCGGAACCAGATATTTCACCCAGGTTTTTTGTAATTTGATTTCCATCAGTTATCGGCTGCGTGAACTTCGAGCCAGGCGAGTCGTTCAATTGCCACGGCAACCACTTCGCCGTTGGAGTCAAACAGGATCAACCCCTGCATGATTGAGACCACGCGACCTTTCCGAATCTGCTGCCCATCGCCTGCGAGCGAATAACGAACGAAACGTTGGAGCAGTGAGTCGGCTAGAAGTTCGGTGGCGGCCAGGCTCTCATTTGGTGCGGTGACGTCCTGGTTGAATTTGATGCGAGCAACCGAAAGGGTTCGATGAGGCTGGAATCTCCAGATGGCACGGCCGGTCACCAATCCGCAGATGTAGCCGTCTCCGAGAGTTGGGCGGTCGAGCGAAAGTCGGTTACCAGAAACGGTGGTGGTGATTCGTTCGATACCGAGGGCTGGCTTAGTGCGATCGTCCTCTAGGGCGGCGTCGAATTGAGATTCCAGGTCTTCAAATAGTTGGTCAATGTTCATGAACCGATTATCGAGAAATCAAAATTCTTACAAAAAAGTTATCCACAGCTTCCGAGTGGGTTCGTAGACCAATCGTTCAAACGGTCTTAGCGTTTTGCCCAAACGAAAGGAAATCTGGGGATGAAATTGGAAACAAACGGGGAAACTGAAGTTGAAGTCGCGGTGCCAGACGCCAGTCGCGAATTGGAATTCATGGCACCGGCCATCATCGAAGTCATTGAGGGAGCTCGTAGCGTGACCCAACTTGGCGGGCTGGTGAACGAAGACGTTTACCAAATGCTTAGAAAGAAATCGATTGACATCGCTCACCGTCGAAAGGCAATGGGCCTTCAGCCAGCAGCTTTCCCGCAGGTTGAAATCGCCAACATCCACCAGGAATCTAACCGCAAAGGGTTGATTGAATCGATCGTGCTACTTAGATTCCGAGGACGACTGCGCGCCATGACGGTGCGGCTCGAGCGACGCGTTGGTCGCTGGCTCGCTACCGCGATAACCGTGCTTTAGCGCTTGAAGAAGCTACTTCCAGGGGCGTGGCCGCCTCCGTCGTTCTTCTTGTGATCAACCTGCTCGTGGGTGATCTCAGGAGTTCCCTCTTCGCTCGGTGCACTGTAGGTTAGGTCCTCAACCTCAGGTGCCGCCTCAACCTGAACCTCAAGGTTGAAGAGGTACATGATTGATTCTTCGCGGATCGCTCCGGTCATCTGCTGGAACATTACGTAACCCTCGCGCTGGTATTCAACCAGTGGGTCGCGCTGGGCCATTGCACGAAGACCGATACCTTCCTTGAGGTAATCCATTTCGTAAAGGTGCTCGCGCCACTTGCGGTCGATGACCGAAAGCACCACGCGGCGCTCAAGTTCGCGCATGTTGTCTTGGCCAATGCTCTCCGCACGCTTGTTATAGGCAAGGCGAGCATCGCTCAGTAGTTCGGCCTGAAGGAACTTCTTGGTTAGGCGGGCACGGGTGCCGGCTTCGGCAAGAACCTCGGAGATCTCGATGCCAACCGGGTAGATGGCCTGAAGGTCGCGCCAAAGAGCTTCCAGGTTCCAGTCGGCCGAGCTGTCGCCGGCGTGCTGGTTCACCACGGTCTCAATCACGTTCGCTAGGAACGAATC
>JBDKLA010000029.1:0-2606 GCA_039795835.1 Actinomycetota bacterium
TAGTGGGTTCTAGCTCCAAGAACCAGCGCGTGCTTTCCGCTTGGCAGAAGAATCGAGCGAATCGTGGAAACGTGCCCCTCGACAACCGGCTTCGAAAAGCCAGGAATCTCGCTGGCGTCCATGGTGGCAACGGTTTCGCCAATCAGGTCGGCGGCCTTCGCCCAGCCCGATCCGAGGGTCAGGGCGATGTCGTGTTTTGCTACGCCAGAAAGTTCTGCGATTTTTGCGGCAGCCTGCTCGGCAACCTCGAAAGGATTGGTCATGGGTTAGATTCTATGTGTGACTACAGTGTCGAAAAAGAAACATCACATCGTAATTATTGGTGGCGGCCCAGGGGGATACGAAGCCGCACTAGCCGGAGTACAGCTCGGGGCAGAAGTGACCCTAATTGAGCGCAATGGAGTGGGTGGCTCCGCAGTTCTCACCGACGTCGTGCCATCCAAGGCGCTAATCGCCACCGCCGAAGCCGCCAACTCGGTTCGCCACGCAAAAAGCTTGGGAATTCGCTTCCACCAGGACGGCAAAGAGGTTGACCCAAAGGTTGACCTAGACCTTGGCGCCATCAATGAAAGACTCCTTGAGATTGCCAAAGAGCAGTCTCAAGACATGCTCAACAACCTCACCGCTCACGGCGTGCGAGTGATTGAAGGTTTGGGCCGCCTCGACGGCAACCATTTCGTGATCGCAACTCACAAGGACGGCAAGGAAGAGCGCCTCGAAGCCAAGACCATTATTTTGGCGGTCGGCGCACACCCGAGAACTCTCGACACCGCGAAGCCAGACGGCGAACGCATCCTCACCTGGGTTGACCTCTACAACCTGAAAGAACTTCCAGAGCACATGATTGTGGTGGGTTCCGGTGTGACCGGTGCCGAGTTCGCATCGGCCTACCGTGGCCTTGGTTCGCAAGTGACCCTGATTTCTTCGCGCGACACCGTGCTTCCTGGTGAAGACCAGGACGCAGCGCAGCTGATCGAAGGGGTATTCCTCAGAAACGGCATGCAGGTGCTCAGCAAGTCTCGCGCCGAGTCGGCGGTTAACACCGGCAACGGCGTTGAAGTCACTCTGTCCGACGGAACCGTGGTCAAGGGTTCGCACTGTCTAATCGCGGTTGGTTCGATCCCCAACACCGCCGGCCTCGGGTTGGAGGAAGCCGGCATTGAGCTAACCGAAACCGGTCACGTGGTGGTCAACAAGGTTGCTCGAACCAGCCGCGCCAACGTATACGGCGTGGGCGACTGCACCAACTTCTTCCCACTGGCCTCGGTAAGTGCCATGCAGGGTCGCACGGCCGTGTTTCACACCATGGGCGACGTTGCCATGCCAGCCGAGCTCCGCAACGTGGCAGCCAACGTTTTCACCAACCCGGAAATCGCTTCGGTCGGTTGGTCTCAGAAGGCGATCGAAGAGGGTCTCGTCGATGGCTCCATCTTCAAGGTCCTGGTTGAGGCAAACCCGCGAGCCAAGATTGCCGGCATCGAAGACGGCTTCATCAAACTGTTCTGTTCGGCAGGTTCGGGAACCGTAATCGGTGGCGTTGTGGTTGCACCGCGCGCCAGTGAACTGATTTACCCAATCGCGCTCGCGGTAGAAAATCGCCTAAACGTAGACCAGGTTGCCAAGACGTTCGCGGTTTACCCGTCGATGTCGGCATCGGTTACCGAAGCAGCTCGTGCGCTGCACCGACCAAACGTTTAGTTAGTCTTCGATATCCATCAAGACGGTTCCGGCAGGAACTGTGGTTCCAACCTCGGCCTTAATGTTCTTGATGGTTCCGGCCTTGTGTGCCTTGATTGGCTGTTCCATCTTCATGGCTTCGAGCACGATGATGGTCTGACCGATTTCAACGGTTTCACCTTCGGCAACGGCAATCTTCACAACGCTCGACTGCATCTCGGCAACGACCGACTTACCGCTCTTGGCGGCACCTGCGGTTCCGTGGCTCTTGCGCTTTGGTGCTGCACCGGCGCTGGCGGTTGGAGCTGCTGCGCCAAGGTGGGCTGGAAGCGAAACTTCGATGCGCTTTCCGTTGACCTCAACGACCACGTTGTTTCGTGGAGCACCCTCGCCCGGAAGGTCTGAGATTCCAACCCAAGCAGGAATGTCGTTCTCCCACTCGGTTTCGATCCAGCGGGTGTAAACACCGAACTTGCCATCGGCGCCAATGAAGGCAGGCTCGTTCACAATCTTCTGGTGGAACGGAAGCACGGTTGGTAGACCGTGGACTTCCATTTCGGCAAGTGCGCGACGTGAGCGAGCAAGCGCTTCTTCACGGGTCTTGCCGGTAACGATTAGCTTGGCCACCATCGAGTCGAAGGAACCAGAAATCACATCGCCCGACTGAACACCGGTGTCAACGCGAACACCAGGACCACCTGGAGCCTTGAACACGTGAACTGGGCCGGGTGCTGGCATGAAGTTTTTGCCCGCGTCTTCGCCGTTGATGCGGAACTCGAACGAGTGGCCGCGAACCTCTGGGTCGGCGTAGTCGAGCTTGCCACCCTCGGCAAGGCGGAACTGCTCGCGAACTAGGTCGAGACCGGTAACTTCTTCCGAAACCGGGTGCTCAACCTGAAGGCGAGTGTTGACCTCAAGGAACGAGATGG
>JBDKLA010000030.1:0-4469 GCA_039795835.1 Actinomycetota bacterium
GAATCTTTGCCGACCACCCCGACCTGCTGCTGAAGTATGTCGAGGGGCTCGCCTAAACTTGTCCAGTTATGTCGACACCCCAACTCTTTTCCTCCTTTGACGAATCCCGCCTGCTCGATGGCTTAAACGCTCAGCAGCGTGAGGCTGTTCTATATAGAGGTAGAGCGCTGCTCATTGTGGCTGGCGCTGGTTCGGGTAAGACCTCGGTTTTGACCAAGCGAATTGCCCACCTGCTCGGCATGAAAGAGGCCTGGCCTTCTCAAATCTTGGCAATTACCTTCACCAACAAGGCCGCTGCCGAAATGCGTCATCGCGTGCGCGACCTGCTTGGCGGAGACGCCGACGGCATTTGGCTCAAGACTTTTCATTCGGCTTGTGTTGCGATTTTGCGCCGTGAGTCGGAGAGATTGGGCCACGACCCAAACTTCACGATTTACGACTCTGGCGATAGCCGCGCAATATTCAAGCGCCTCATCAAAGACCTTGGAGCCGATCTTCACAAGCTAACGCCAGCTGGAGTTTCGTCGGTCATTTCAAATGCCAAGAACGAACTTATCGACGCCGACGAATTTGCTCGTAACGCCGACCCTTCAGACCCAGTTCAGCGCGCAATTGCTTCGATTTACGCTTCATACCAGTCAGAACTTCGCCGCAACAACGCCTTCGACTTCGACGACCTGATCGGCGAGACCGTGCACCTGTTTCGCGCGTTTCCTGCCGTTGCAGCCCAGTACCAGCGCAAGTTCCGCCACATTTTGGTGGACGAATACCAGGACACCAACCACGCTCAGTACGCGTTGGTTCGAGAACTAACCAAGCCGCTTCCGGCTGAATACGCGGACATCGACCCACGAACCGGCGAGATCATGCAGCCTGCTTCGCTTACCGTGGTTGGCGACTCGGACCAGTCGATTTATGCATTCCGCGGCGCGGACATCCGAAACATTTCGGAGTTCGAAAAAGATTTTGCGGGAGCGAAGACAATTTTGCTCGAGCAGAACTATCGCTCAACCAACAACATTTTGAAAGCCGCCAATGCGGTAATTGGAAACAACTTCGACCGCCCGAACAAGAACCTTTGGTCAGACAAAGGCGACGGCGAAAAGATTGTTGGCTATACCGGTTACTCGGGTCACGATGAAGCACAGTTCATTGCCGATGAAATCAATGAGCTGCACCGCTCGGGCGTTGACTACCGCGACATGGCGGTGTTCTACCGAACCAACTCACAAACCCGTGCTCTGGAAGAAATTTTCATTCGCTCGGCTCTTCCTTACCGCGTGGTTGGTGGCACCAAGTTCTACGAGCGCGCCGAAATCAAGGACGCCTTTGGCTACCTGGTCGCAATTTCTAACCGAAAGGACGACCTAGCAATTCGTCGCATTTTGAATGTTCCGAAGCGCGGAATTGGCGATGCATCGGAGACCCAGATTGCTTCGTTCGCCGAGAAGAACGACATGTCGGTTCGAGAAGTTTTGAGTCACGTTGGTGAGATGGGCTTTGGTCCGAAGATAACTGGAGCCGTTACTCAGCTGGCCGATCTGCTGAACGAGCTCGAAGCCATGATCGAAACCTCAACGGTTGACGAAATTCTCAGAACCGCGCTACAGCGCTCTGGATTGCTCGATGCCCTGAAGGCTAGCCGCGACCCACAAGACGAAGCTCGCGTTGAAAACCTCGACGAATTGGTGAACGTTGCCAAGGAATTCCAGCGCAACAACCCTGAAGGTAAGTTGCCAGACTTCCTGAACGAAGTTGCCCTCGTGGCCGCCGCCGACGACATCGACGACGAGTCGGGAACCGTTTCGCTCATGACCCTGCACACTGCCAAAGGTCTGGAGTACGACGTGGTTTTCCTAACCGGAATCGAAGAGGGTCTCCTTCCACACAAGATGTCGTTCCTAGTTCCCGGTGGAACCGCCGAAGAGCGGCGCCTGTTCTACGTGGGAATCACTCGTGCCCGCAAGAAGCTCCACATTTCGCTGGCACTCAGCCGAAGCACTTTTGGGGAAACCGACTCGGCGCTACCGAGCCGCTTTCTCTCAGAAGTTCCAGAGGAACTAATCGCCTGGCGCGAAACCGGTGCGAACCGTGGGGGAGCGCCCAGACAGTTCCGCCCATCTATCGCCGACACCACCGGCTTTGGTAACCGCGAGGAAAAACCAAAGACCGAATGGAAGGGTGCAATCTCTTCCGTTCGCAACAACGAAGGTCTGGTTCTTGAGGTTGGCGACAGCATTGAACACGACGATTTCGGCCGCGGCAAGGTCATCTCAATCGGCGGAGTGGCACCTCGTCAGACGGCTGAAATTAATTTCGGTTCTCGCGGAGTGAAACGCCTGTTGGTGAAAGTCGCACCAATCAAAAAGCTCTAAACTTGACACTTAGGTGCGTCTTTTGCACCTCGATAAGATACGGAAAATCACAGTGGATTTATTTGAATATCAAGCGCGTGACCTGTTCGAGAAGTACGACGTACCAGTACTCCAGGGCCTAACCGCAGACACCCCAGAAGAAGCCGAAGCAGCAGCAGCCAAGATTGGCGGCACCGTTGTAGTCAAGGCTCAGGTAAAGGTTGGAGGCCGCGGCAAGGCCGGCGGTGTGAAGGTAGTTCACGACCCAGCTTCAGCCAAAGAAGCCGCAAGCAAGATTCTTGGCCTAGACATCAAGGGACACGTTGTAAAGCGCGTCATGATTGCCGAAGGCGCCAAGATTGCTCGCGAGTTCTACTTCTCGGTGCTGCTAGACCGATCGAACCGCACCTTCCTTTCGCTTTGCAGCGTTGAGGGTGGAATGGAAATCGAGCAACTAGCCGAAGAGCGCCCAGAAGCTTTGGCAAAGATTGCCGTTGACGCAGTTACCGGCATCGACCTAAACAAGGCTTTGGCAATTGCCAAGGCTGGTGGTTTCGACGAAGCAACCGCTGCCAAGGTAGCCCCAGTTTTGGTGAAGCTTTACGACGTGTTCGTAAAGGAAGACGCAACTCTTGTTGAGGTCAACCCATTGGTTGAAACCGAAGACGGCCAGATTTTGGCTCTCGACGGCAAGGTCACCCTGGACGACAACGCCGAGTTCCGTCACACCGACCGCGAAGAGATGGAACGCGACGAGCTTGACCCACTAGAGGCAAAGGCGAAGGCCTGGGACCTCAACTACGTGAAGCTTGACGGCGAAGTTGGAATCATCGGAAACGGTGCCGGCCTTGTTATGTCGACCCTTGACGTTGTTGCTTACGCCGGCGAAAAGCACGGCGGAGTTCGCCCAGCGAACTTCCTAGACATCGGTGGCGGTGCCTCGGCTGAGGTCATGGCCAACGGCCTAGACGTCATCTTGGGCGACAAGCAGGTCAAGAGCGTTTTCGTAAACGTCTTCGGTGGAATCACCGCGTGTGACGCAGTTGCCAACGGCATCGTCGGTGCACTTGCGAAGCTAGGTGACACAGCCACCAAGCCTTTGGTAGTTCGACTAGACGGCAACAATGTTGTTGAAGGTCGCCGCATTTTGGCCGAAGCCAACCACCCGCTAGTGACCGTGGTTGACACCATGGACGAGGCCGCCGACAAGGCCGCCGAGCTGGCCAACCGATAGAAACGTAGAAGGACTAAAACAAATGGCTATTTTTCTAGACGAAAACTCAAAAATCATCGTTCAGGGTATGACCGGTAGCGAAGGTATGAAGCACACCGGTCGCATGCTGAAGGGCGGCTCAAACATTGTTGGTGGCGTGAACCCACGCAAGGCTGGCGAAACCGTTGAGGTTGAGGGTAAGACCCTTCCAATCTTCGGTACCGTTGCTGAAGCTATGGCTGCTACCGGCGCAAACGTTTCGGTTGCATTCGTGCCACCAGCCTTCTCGAAGGCTGCTGCGGTTGAAGCTATCGACGCCGAGATTCCACTGCTAGTGGTTATCACCGAAGGTATCCCGGTTCACGACTCAGCAAGTTTCTGGGCTTACAACGTTTCGAAGGGTCAGAAGACCCGCATCATCGGCCCAAACTGCCCAGGCATCATCAGCCCGGGAAAGTCGAACGCTGGTATTACTCCTTCCGACATCACCGGAACCGGACCAATCGGTCTAGTTTCGAAGTCAGGTACCTTGACCTACCAGATGATGTTCGAGCTTCGTGACATCGGTATGTCGACCGCTATCGGTATTGGTGGAGACCCAGTTATTGGTACCACCCACATCGATGCACTGGCTGCTTTTGAGGCCGACCCAGAGACCAAGGCGATCGTTCTAATTGGTGAGATCGGTGGCGACTCGGAAGAGAAGGCTGCTGCTTACATCAAGGACAACGTGACCAAGCCGGTCGTTGCCTATGTTGCTGGATTCACCGCACCTGAGGGCAAGACCATGGGTCACGCTGGCGCAATCGTTTCTGGTTCAGCCGGAACCGCGCAGGCGAAGAAGGAAGCTTTCGAAGCTGTTGGCGTGAAGGTCGGTAAGACTCCGAGCGAAACCGCAGCTT
>JBDKLA010000031.1:0-6653 GCA_039795835.1 Actinomycetota bacterium
AGGCAATTCTGCGCGGCAAGCCGTAACCTATGGCGAACCGTGCGAAGGCTATCTTCTTAGCTTTTGCGCTAACCCTAGGCTTACTGGCACCAACCTCGCCGGCAATCGCCGACTCCCAATCTTTCCGCGAAGGAACCGACCAGGCGTCCGTGCTGTTCGACCCACTAAAAGTGGTTTCAATCAAAATCACAAGGACGCTGGGTGGCCCGGCACTCACCAAGGAATACCTGAACTTCACCGGCTACCGTAAAGCCAACATCAAGATTCGCCTCGCCGGCAGCAAGCACTACACATTGCTGATGAACGTTGGCGTTCGCCAAAAGGGTTCCTTCACCAGACGCTTTGAGAAGCCGTCGCTCAAGATCAAGTTCGACGAGTTCGTGAAGGGTCAAAGCTTCCTCGGCCTCAAACGCCTAACCCTCAACGCCATGATGCAAGACAAATCGTGGGTTCACGAGGTCACCGCCTACAAGCTCTACCGCTCGATGGGTGTTCCAGCTCCCCGTGCCGGCTATGCCGAGGTCACTCTCGACGAACGCCTTCAGGGTCTCTATCTCAACCTCGAATCCATCGACAAAGACATGCTGAAGCGCTGGTATCCATCATCGAAGCACCTCTACTCCGGCGTGCGCTACTGCGACCTCGTACCCGACCAACACTGCTACATCGACAGCATCGGCAATAACGTTCAGCTCGACCTACTCAAAGCCACCAACCTTGACAAACTACACGGCAAAGACTGGTGGAAGGCGTTCCGTAAACGAGCCGACAGCGAAAAGGTTTTGAAACTTATCGCCACCGACGTGTTCCTTTCCAACTGGGACGGCTACACCGACTTTTCCCGGAACAACCACTTCGTCCACTTCGACAACAAGGGTCACTTCTCGATCATCCCGTGGGGAACCGACCAGACCTTCCCCACTCACGGCAAGTTTCAACTCAACTGGGACGGCTCGAAGCCGAAGGGCTTCACCGACGTGCGCGAACGCAGCACCATCTGGGATCACTGCCTCGAATATCGTCCTTGCCACAACGAAGTTCTCCATTACGGTTTCCAGGTTGCCAACATGGCGAAATCGATCGACCTAGTCGGCTATAAAAACACCATCGCCGCCAAGATCACCCGCACCCGCTACCTCAAGAACGACATCTCCGGCCTCACCAAGTCAAAAGCCCACTTCTTCCAGAACTACATGGATGACTTCCTGAAAAACCGCGAAAGCTCCATCCGAAACTTTCTACTGCTGCGCTCCCCAATTCCACTCAGCGCCGAGATTCCAACCACGGCCAAACCCAACCAACACATCAGCGCCAAGGTTGAAACCCCTTGGGAACCCGGAGTCTCGGTTCACTACCAATGGTTCGCCGACGACCAACCCCTAGTTGGCGCAACCAGCCCAAGCCTCAAAATCCCAAACGGCATCAAAACCCTAAAACTGAGAATCACTTTGAAGAAGTCTTCAACCAAAGAAACCGCCTACTTCACCAAGAAGATTCGAGTCTCCTGAGAATCGCTGTGGATAAGTAAGAATCCACCCAAAGCCTTTCTAGACTGATGCCATGGAACGAAACTGCACGGGAACCTGCGACAACCACAACCACAAAGAACTGAGCCGCAAAGCCGTGCTCAGCGGAATTGCCTCGGTACTCTCCGGAATCGGGCTAACCGCCCTCGGTGCCACAGCAGCAGAGGCAGCCACCAAATACAAGGTTGCTCTAGCCTCTAAAATCCCAGTGGGTTCAGCAAAGACCTTCACAGTCGCCGGCCGCTCAATCCTGATCACTCAGCCAAGAGCCGGCGTCTTCCGCGCATTCAAAGCGCAGTGCACCCACCAAGCTGTTCCACTTCAATCCCAACCACTTTCCGGGGGAAACGTCATGTGCTACGAACACGGAGCAACCTTCAGCGCCGACAACGGCACCGTGAAGAGCGGCCCAGCCAACCGAGCACTCACCAAATACACCGCGGTTAAGACCGGCACCTACATCTACGTAACCATTTAAACTGGGGGCATGACCCTAAACGTCGCCACCATCAATGTCAACGGCATCCGTGCCGCTCACCGCAAAGGCCTCGGCGATTGGCTCGAGGAAAACAAGCCAGACATCCTCGCACTGCAAGAAGTGAGAGCTGAACTAAAAGACGTCGAAGCAATCCGCGACGAAATCTGGCCAAACGCCAATATCTTCCTGGATGAAGCAACCGCAAAGGGTCGAGCCGGCGTTGCAATCCTCACCGAACTTGAACCCACCGATGTTAGAACAGACTTCGGCCCCGAAGACTTCGACAGCAAAGGTCGCTGGCTCGAAGCCGACTTCAACGTGAACGGTAAGACCATCACCGTGGTCTCCACCTATGTTCACGCAGGCGAAGTCGACACCCCAAAGCAGGTTGAGAAATACAAATTCCTCGACCAAATGCTTGTAAGGCTAAACGAACTCAAAGACCAGCTGGCCCTCATCACCGGCGACCTAAACGTTGGCCACACCGAACTAGACATCAAGAACTGGAAGGGCAACCTCAAGAACTCCGGCTTCCTCCCAGAAGAACGCGCCTACTTCGACAAGTTCATGAATGAACTGAACTACGTCGACATCGGCCGAGCAGCCTACCCAGACGAACCTGGACCCTACACTTGGTGGTCCCAGCGTGGTCAAGCCTTCGACACCAACACCGGCTGGCGCATCGACTACCACCTGGCCACCCCAGCTCTAGCCTCCAAAGCCAGCAACTACAGGGTCCACCGAGCCAAGAGCTATGACACCCGCTGGACCGATCACTCCCCTGTCACGGTCGACTACTCCATTTAGGATTGAACAATGACTAAGCCAAACCTGCTCTCCGGCATGCAACCTTCGGCCGGCTCCCTCCACCTCGGCAACTACCTCGGCGCCCTGGTGAACTGGGCAGACATGCAGGATCACTACAACGCCTACTACGTCATCGTTGACCTTCACGCGATCACCGTCCCTCAAGACCCTGAAGAACTAAGACAGAACTCACGACGCACCGCCGCCCAATACATTGCCGCCGGCATCGACGTCTCGAAAAGCGCCCTCTTCGTTCAAAGCCACGTTCCTGCCCACGCGCAGCTAGCCTGGGTTCTCAACTGCATCACCGGCTTCGGCGAAGCCAGCCGCATGACCCAGTTCAAAGACAAGAGCCAGAAAGCCGGCGCCGACTCGGCCTCGGTAGGGCTCTTCACCTACCCAATCCTTCAAGCCGCCGACATCCTCCTTTACCAACCAAAGGCTGTTCCAGTTGGCGAAGACCAGCGCCAACACATCGAACTAACCCGCGACCTTGCACTCAGATTCAATTCCCGCTTCGGCGAAACCTTCACCATCCCCGAGGCAGTCATCCTGAAGGAAACCGCGAAGATCTACGACCTCCAGAACCCAACCGCCAAGATGTCGAAGTCTGCCGCAGACCCTAAAGGTCTCGTCAACATCATGGACGAAAACTCAGTCATCCTAAAGAAGATCAAGAGCGCAGTCACCGACACCGACGGCGTCATCAAGTTCGACCGCGAAGCCAAGCCGGGCGTCTCCAACCTTCTCGGAATCCACTCCGCCATCTCTGGCCGCTCTATCGAATCACTCGAAGAGCAATTCGCTGGCGAAGGCTACGGCTCCCTAAAGGCTGAAGTTGCCGACGTAGTAATCGCAGCCATCGAACCAATCCGCGAGCGCACCCAGGAACTCATGGCCGATCAAAACGAGCTAGACAAACTTCTCGCCGACGGCGCCGAACGCGCCAACGCCCTCGCCGAGGACACCCTGGCTAAGGTCTATGAGGCAATCGGTTTCCTAAAAGCGAGAAAGTAATTGCGAGACCGAGAGTAGCTCGTATTCGAATCGTCCTCCCAGGGCTTGATCCTCGAATACCCGTTCTTGAGGTTTTATTTTCAAGCTTGATATTGAATCTAAATAATCAATTTGAAATAGTTCAAAATATGGATGCTCGCAATAGATATGTATAACGACATCCTGCAAGACCAACAACAGACCAGAGTCAGTATCAAAATCTAGGTACTTTGAAAGTTCGTGCGAAAACTCGATTACTGCCCCACCCTTGGGTTCAATCGATTTGAATACTTGTGTTACATATTCCACGTTTTCGTAATGGCTTCGAACTATGAAAATGTTCTCGATCGCTTGGCCACACCCACGATCCAAGTGTTTGCCTTCGCGAAGAATTTCCGAGCTGAACTTTCCGGGTTTCGGATCGAGATCAAATCGAGCTAGTTCAAAGTACTTAACTGCTTCTTCTTCAGAATGTGAGTACCAGTAGTCCGAAAAGATTGCCAATGTCTCGTCCGAGGCCGAAATCAGCACACCTGAAAGATTTTCAAGGTTATCAAAAGAATTGATTCCAAGAAACTGGAACTCCTTGCCGATCAATGACGACAATAATTCAAGGTCTTTTTGACCGAACAGTGATTTGAAAATCATTCTTCCTCCTGTCACCTATGAAACCATCTAGGTAAGACATCGAAACTAATGTTCTTATCCCCAAAAAAGAATAGAAAGGGAAACAATCAGGTTTATCTTTCATGCTTGTACTAGCAACAAAGTTCTTCGGGGTCAGTGAAAATCTGAGCCGGTTATAGTCCGGATGGGAGAAGAACGAGGCGATCGCCTGTCCAGTGCCGTTAGTGCGTGAAACTTAAGACTTCTTGAAAGCCAAAATTAGCCATCATTGCTCCTGCGGAGTAAGACAAACGCTCCACATCCGACAATTAGCAACGCAGCAAGTGCTGCCCAGACAACATTAAATGCGTTCCCTTGAGTTGCAGAATCAGCTTCCTTGGAAGGTTCTGCAGTTGGCTTTGCAGTTGGTTTAGCGGTGGGCTTGGAAGTCGGTTTGGTTATTACACCAGGGCCGGTTTTTCCACTAGAAGGTTTTTGCGATGTTGTTGTTCCGCCATTGTTACCGATTGGTGGCAGCAAAACCCATTGGTAGGTGCGCTCTACCGGGTGACCGTCTTCTGAAATAACTAGGTAGTCGACCGTGTAAGTGCCAGGTTCTGTAATTGGGTTTAGTTGCACTGTGAGTTGGGCGCCGTCCAAAACTGAAGGCCCGGTGTCGTAGCGATTGCCAGTGCTGTCGGTCACCTGAATTACGTTGCGGTTATCGATGTGAAGATCAATCAAGTCGCCATCAAACTCCAGGACCACTTCGGTGGGTGCTGTTCTCGTTTCTTGACCAACGCCAGGACATGAGTAGACGAGTTGAGCATGCGCAGAAGCTGCGGTGACGCCGAAGGAAATCGACATCACCGCAGCTACGGCGATTGCTAGGAATCTTTTCACTATTGAACGATAAGCGATGGGGATGCGCTAGTTTCCGTCCAAACGCCATTTACATAGCCAGTGGTTGCGGTAGCTCCCGCTGCTTGCTCCCAGCTGATCTTGGTGGTGCGTGCGTTGCTGTTGCCGCCAAGGTAACCAATCACCTTGCCGGTTGAGTGGTTGTGAATGGTAATTAGTTTTGCGAAACCACTGGTTGCATTGTTGCCGTTTGCGGTTGTGGCTTGCTCGCTGGTGAGTACAAATTTCTTCGAACCATCAGCTCCGAGGATCTGGTCGGTAAGGAGTGTTACTCCGTCAACTTTGATGTCTACGTGCAAGGCCTTGTTGGCTTTGTTTGCAGGAATTGCCAAGGTTGTGGTTGCACCAGCAGTCTTTAGGCTCACAGCTAGTGCGCTCTTAGCAAATGCTGGAATGCTGCAGACCTGTGCTGCATTCAGCAGAACGGTTCCAGCGGTCGCCGAGTAGGCAGTGGTGGTGTTGGCGTCGCTGTTCCACTTAACAGTCACACCAAATTCAGCGAAAACATTTCCGCCTGCATATGCAGAGTCGGCATCTTCGTTAGAACTCGAGTCTGGAATGTCAAAATCAGCGCTAACTGCAGTCCAGGTTAGGGTCCAAGCTTTGTTTACAGAGTCGTATTTCGAGGTTGACTTCCAACCGGGAATGTATTGCGCCTTAGGTGCGGCAGGGTTTGTGGCAACGACACTTGCGTTGGTTCCAGTTCCCAAAGCTTGAGACGGAACTCTCACCGAAAAGGCGTGAGTTGCAAATTTCGAGTTGCTGAGAGCCAGGCCAGTGGTTGGATCAAACTCGGCGGTTGAGCCAGAGCATCCATGACCAGGGCGCATGTAAATGTAGCCCGACTTTCCGTGGGTCACTGAATCGGCTGCGTTTACTACGCCACCGGTGCCGATGATTAGTCCAGGGCGAATGCTCACGTGGGCACTTGCCGGTAGAGCGGTTAGTCCGATAAGTAGGGAAGCACCAGCTGCAACAAGGGCTTTGCTCTTGATTTTCATTTCTCTCCTAATGTTCTACTTTGTGTAAAACTAAAATTCATTTTACAGATTGTAGAGAATCTTTCAACTTTTCCCCAATTTGGAATAGAAGGGATCAGTTTTGGGTTTATCTGTAATGCTTGTATGAGCAACAAAGTTCTTCGGGGTCAGTGAAAATCTGAGCCGGCGGTTATAGTCCGCGACCCGGATGGTGGAAGCACCTGAAGGTTGAGCTGGTGGAATTCCAGCACCGACGGTTAAAGTCCGGATGGGAGAAGAACGAGGCGATCGCCTTTTGGCGTTCGCCCTATCTTCCGTCGCCCCCGTGTGTCTATGAGA
>JBDKLA010000032.1:0-6015 GCA_039795835.1 Actinomycetota bacterium
GCATCCACCTGCTCGGCGGTTAGCTTGATCGATGGGTCTTGCTTGAAGACTTGGTAAGCCTGGTCGGCTGAAACCTTTCTAGTCGACATAAGACACCGCCTTGGTTAGAAGAATCTTGCAGTTTCCGTAGCCGTACTTGTCGTAGCAGTGGGAACCAATGTTGGCTACGAAGGTGGCGTCGGCGGCAGCCATGCCTTCGATTGCTCCATCGAGAAGTTCGCGGAACTGTGAATCCAACTCAGGATTGTTTTGGAGCGACTCCTGAGGCTTTACCTTTTCCTTATCGCTATTGACCCAAACCAGGGACGCACCTTCCAGGGACGTTGCCTCTTCCGGCATCTGCTCAAAGCCATCGTGGAGATAGGCGATCTGGTAAAGACCCAGCTGGGCGTTGTCGGTGGCCTTTGGCTCCGAAGAACCGGTCTTGAGGTCCACGATTAGCACTTGACCATCGGGGCCTTGCTCAATTCGGTCGACGCGACCTTTGATTCTGGCTCGCCCAAGTTCAAAGTCGATCCCTACCTCGGTACCGACCAGCGAGTAGCCGGCTTCGCGCTGACCTTCGAGATAAGAAACCAGGTTTCTGACCATTCGCTGAGCGTTGCGACGCTCCTTCTTTTCCACCCAGTCGGCTTCAAACTCGAGGGTGTGCCATTTTGATTCAACACTCTGCCAGAGTTCCGAGTAACTGATGGCCTTGGTTTCTTCCAAAACCTTGTGGAGCAGGGTTCCAAAGTTTGCTTCGAAGTTTTTGTCGCTTCCGCCGTGCGCCTGCATGAACCAGTGGAGCGGGCAGCGAATGAAGTTGTCTAGCTGCGACGGATAAATCCAAACCTTGCCGGTTTCGTCGTCGGTGAGTGGAACGAGAGCTTCCGGTGAATCGAACTTGATGATTCCGGCCCACTGATGCGGGTGGGCTCCCGGCTGCTTTTCGAGAGCCAGGCGAGCCAAGCCGTAAGCAGCCTCGAGACGCTCGGTTTCGGATGTGGTGGTCACCAAAGTTCTGCGAAGGCTACCCACAAGACCGCGAAGGGTGAATCGTGGCTCGGCATAGGTTTCGGTTTCAGGGATGTTCCCGAGGATCAATCGAACGAACTGCGAGAGCTGGCTTTCATCGCCATCTACCGCGGTGACAATCAGGTGGTCGGATGCTGCACCTACCGCCTTGTGAAGCAGACGCAGTTCGTCTACCAGTTCGGTTCTGGTTTCGCCGATTTCCTTACCGCTGAGAACGCTGTCTAGCGCGATGGCGCCGAGCAACGAGGAACGAGGCTTGAGGTTCGGCCAAACACCTTCGGTTAGGCCAGGAATTGCAACCACTTTGAAGCGACGACCGATCAGCGACGAGCTTGTTGCCAACAAAACCTTCTGGTCGTCTCTGGAAACCAGCGCCAGGGTGTCTTGTGGAACATCGCGCTCCAGCTGTTCGCGAATGAATTCCGTTGGACCAGCCTGCGGATGGCGCTCGGCATACTGATTCGCGGCCGCAAAGAGAGCCACTAGGGAGTCGAGATTTCTGCCAGCCTGCAGGGCAACCTCGCCGATGCCATCGGCTAGTTCTTGCCAGCGTGCAACCATTGGAGAAGAGCTCCAGAGTGTCCAGAGGAGTTCCTCCGAGGTGGTTCCCTCGGTTTCCAAGAGCTCGCGAGCTTTTTCCAAAACCTTCAGGAATCGTCGAACCAGTTTTCCTTCTTCACCGTAAAGCTCCGAAGCCACAGCAGGCTTTTCAAAAAGTTCGATCAAGAGGTGATCGCTGGTTCGCTCTCCCCCGGCATCCAGTTCCAACTGACGCAAACGACGACGAACTCGACGAATCGCCAGGGAGTCGAGGCCGGTGTAAGGGTTACGCAAAAGTTCGAGAATCACGTCTCGGTTCAATTCGCCAGGTTCGATGCAGTACTTAGCGAGGCGAAGGAGGTTACCGGTTGAGAATTCGCCTTTGAACGAAGTTTGGCTTCCCTGAATCAGCGTTGGCACGGATTCCGATGCCAGAGCCGCAGCCCACTTTTCGAGCACATCGCGAGATCTGGCAACGACCGCCATTTCGCTCCAGGCGATTCCCTCTTCGAGGTGAAGCTCGCGAAGACGATGTGCTAGCCAAGCCAGTTCCGAGGTCTCGAGATCGAACACTCGACCCTCAACTCGTTCACCTGATTCACGCCCGGTTGCGCCAAGCGCTGCTCGCTGGGTGCCGGCTCGCTCGGTGGAAATTCGTGCTGCGGTTTTTGCCAGAACAGCGGTTAGGTCTGGGTGTCGCGAGCCAACATCTTCAACCAAGTTGATGATCTCGAATGATTTACCGGTAGCCTCGGCGAGATCTTTCATCGCCTGAGGATTAGCCGCACGGAAGCCCATGGTTGTGGCATCTGGGTCGCCGATCAACACCAGCTCGGCACCGTGGGAAACGATTGCGCGCAACAAAGTGGCTGCTGCTGGGGTTAGCTCCTGCGCGTCGTCCACGATTACCAGCTTTAGGTCAGCGACCAGTTTTGGAAGAGCGTTTTCCTGTAATTCGCGAACGACCACTGTGAGCAGCGTTGACGGGTCGTGACGATTTTCATTGGCCGGTTCACGTAAGCGCTTCAAGTAGCCGGCATAGAACCCAGTCATGGCCGACCACTGCGGCTGATTCTGCTGAACACCGAGCTTTTCAAGCTCTTCCGGTTCCAACTCGTGCTCAAGACAAACCGTGATTAGGTCTCGAAGTTCGGCTCGAAACCCGCGAAGCTCTAAAACCTGTCGGCGTAGTTGCTTCGGCCAGTTGGCAGGTAACTCGCTTGCCAAAAACTCGTCGATGAGTTCGCTGATGATCTGGTCTTGCTCGGATCCGGTGATTAGCTCTGGCGGGTTGAAACCAAGCGCGAGAGAACGCTCGCGCAAGATGTTGAAAGCGAAAGATGCGAGAGTTCGAGCCAGTGGGCCAGGGGTTGCGCCCTGAAACTCGAGCGCCAGTTCATCGCGCAGTTTGGTTGCCGAATCGCGGTTTGCAGTGAGCACCAAGAGCTCTTCTGGCTTCACACCGGAACGCAGTTTTGAGATCACCAATGCCTTGAGTGCGGTGGTTTTACCGCTGGCAGGAACACCGTAAACGAGCGCGCTTTTCGCTTGGGCGAGCTCGGCGACCTTGCGCTGCGACGCAGACAGGGTAAGCGAATCTAAAACCGGCCCGAGACCGTGTTTTCTAAAGTGTGCTTGTTCCATTGAGAGCAGACTACTTCCCAGCTCTGACATTGTGTGCGAGGTGTCCGATTGCTGTCGTAATCTATTGGAGATAAGAGAAAAGGTGTCCCTTGGAAATTAAGATTGGCCTTCGCGAAAGCGGTCGTGAACTCAGCTTCGAATCAGAACAGAGTGCACAAGACATCGAACAAACCGTTACCAACGCACTCGACTCGGGCTCCAAGCTCATCAAACTGGTCGACAACAAGGGCAAGCTTTTCCTAGTACCAGTGGACGCACTTGGCTACATCGAAGTCGGAGCCGAAGAGGTTCGCCGAGTAGGATTTATCGCCTAATGGACTTTTCATTTTCAATCATCATCTTCTACACCGCGATCCTCGGTTTGGTAGCCCCTTACATCTACGCGAAGAGCGAAGAGTACGGAGCTCTATTGCCACCTGCCGTTGCACTTGCCACCGGTAGCATCCTCTGGGCTGCGCTAACCTGGTTGGGTTTCAAGTACGCCGAGGCCTACATCTGGGTAATCATCATGGTGCTAATGCCAGTTGCCATGATTGTGATTGCCCGACGCATGGCTCACACCCGCATCAAGGCTCGCGAAGAAAAACTACGCGGCTAGTCCAATCGCATCCATGCGAAGGCTGTGCGCTCCAATTAGCTCACTGATCAGCGGCTCTAACTTCGAATAAGCCGCAAGGTTCACCTTGCGCTCCTCATCCAACGAAAGCTTCTTAGACTTCGACGCACCAGCGAGCTTGCGGTTATCGAAAGCGGCGCGAAGCTCTAGCAAAACATCACCCATCAAACGGCGACCCCAAAGCGCCAGGCGCGAAGCCAACTGCGGGTTCTCCGCCATAGCCTCAATCAGTACCGCCTTGGCAAACTTCTCGAAGGTCGAATCCTTGAGGGCCTTTTCAACCTCTACTCGAACCTCTTCTGGCAAACCAACTGCAAGGCGCTTGTAGAAGTCTTCGAGCAGACCGCCCACGAGGTAAACCTTGACCACAGTTTCATACCAGTCGATGCCATTGGTGCGCGAGTGGAAGGTTTCGATTCTCTCGGTGAACGGATCCATCGCGTCCGTGGCGTCCACGCCGTTTGCCGAAAGCAGCTTGGCAATCGAACGATACTTTTGGAAACTCTTGGCGGCCGCCTCACTCAACTGTGCCTTGTCGGCGGTCGTTGGCGAAAACTTCAGCTCGTTGGTGAGGATCTCAAACTGGCTCAACTCGAGGTAGGCCAGCTGGCCTAGGAAAACCTTTGGCTCTGGAGTGTAAGGAGCAAGGTCGATGGCTTCGATATTGCGAGCACGACGCTCTTCACGTTCCGGCAACACGAAGTTACGTGCCTTTTTGCCGATGCGCTTAATCCACTCAAACATGGTTACAAGAATAACTCTCGTAAACTAGCAAAGACTAATAGGAGACTCTTTTGACATTTGCCGAACTGGGCATCGACGCTGATATCGTCGAGGCGCTCACCAAAAAAGGCATTACTGAGCCTTTCCCAATCCAGGAACAGGCCATCCCGGTCGCACTAACCGGCCAAGACATCATCGGTCAGGCAAAGACCGGAACCGGTAAGACCTTCGGTTTTGGTCTTCCACTGATTCAGAAACTCGGACAGAACCCTGCCAAGGGTGCTCAGGCACTCGTTGTGGTTCCAACCCGTGAACTTTGTATCCAGGTTGCCGAGGACCTCGTGCTCGCAACCGGGAACCGCGACACCACCGTGGTCGCCATCTACGGCGGTAAGTCCTACGACGGCCAGGTGGCCGAAATTGAAGCCGGCGCCCAGATCGTGGTTGGAACCCCAGGACGCCTTATCGACCTTGCGAAGCAGAAAAAACTAGACCTCAGCAAGATCACCTTCATGGTGCTTGACGAGGCCGACGAAATGCTCGACCTCGGCTTCCTGCCAGACGTTGAGCGCCTGTTCTCAATGACCCCACCGCTTCGCCAAACCCTGATGTTCTCGGCCACCATGCCGAGCACCATCCTTACCTTGGCTCGCAAGTACCAGAACCGCCCAATGCACATCCGCGTCAACGACCCGGACGAAGGTCACACCAAAGCCGACATCAAGCAGTTCATCTACCGCGCTCACTCGCTCGACAAGGACGAAATCGTCGGCCGCATTCTTCAGGCCGAGGGTCGAGGCAAGACCGTTATCTTCTGCAAGACCAAGCGTCAGGCAAGCAAGGTTTCCGAGGAACTTGTCGACCGCGGCTTCAACGCAACCGCTCTTCACGGCGACATGTCGCAGGAAGCCCGCGAGCGCTCAATGGCTGCCTTCCGCTCCGGCAAGAAGGAAATCCTGGTTGCCACCGAAGTTGCCGCCCGAGGAATCGACGTTGACGACGTGACCCACGTGATCAACTACACCGTTCCCGAGGATGAAAAGAACTACCTCCACCGCACCGGTCGCACCGGACGCGCTGGCCGCACCGGTATCGCAGTTACCTTCGTGGACTGGGAAGACATGGCCCGCTGGCAGAACATCAACACCGCCCTCGAGCTTGGCATCCCTGAACCAGTTGAAACCTATTCGAGCTCGGCTCACCTGTTTACCGACCTAGACATTCCAGCCGGAACTAAGGGACGCATTCGCGCATCAACCGCTACTCGCCCAGAAGGCAAGAAGCCGGAACAGCGACGCAGCGGTGACCGCAAGCCTAACCAGAGCAACAAGCCTCAGGAAAAGCGCGAACCTCGCCCTGCGGGTGAACGCAACCGTCAGCGCCGTCGCACTCGCGGTGGTTCGGCTAAGCCCACTGAATAGCTGAACCTGTAGCCTGAGCTTCAATGCGCTTTAGCATTTCCAGGCTCGTGGTGT